>CAJGCL010000103.1 GCA_904501675.1 Clostridiaceae bacterium | reverse complement strand
TCAGAGCTTCTTAAAAGACCACAGCTTTCATACAAGCTGCTTGCTCCTTTTGATAAAAAGCGTCCTGACCTTTCAAAAGATATTTTTGAACAGGTTGAAATAAACCTTAAATATGCAGGCTACATAAAACGTCAGTTAGCGCAGGTAGCAGAACAAAAAAGGCTTGAGGTTAAAAAGATTCCCGAAGATATTGATTATGATAAAATAACAAATCTTCGCCTCGAAGCAATTGAAAAGCTAAAAAAAATAAAACCTGAAACTATTGGTCAGGCTTCACGAATAAGCGGTGTTTCCCCTGCAGATATCGCAGTATTGCTTATTTATTTAAGATAATAATCTCAAAGGAGAATTTTTATGATTCCAAGAAATGAACATCCAAACCCAGGGTTTTACAGAGAAAATTACATAATCCTTAACGGCGAGTGGGACTTTGATTTTGATTTCGGCAATAGCGGAATCGACCGTAAGCTTTATAAAGCAGACACCAAATTTTCAAAGAAAATTATCGTTCCATTCTGCCCTGAAAGTGAGCTTTCAGGAATAGGCTACAAGGATTTTATTCCTGCTGTCTGGTATAAGAAAATCGTTAACATCACACCTGAGCAAGCTGCTCTCGGTAAAGCATTTATTGTTTTCGGTGCAGTTGATTTCCACGCAAAAGTATATGTAAACGGTGAGTTTGCAGGTGAGCATTTCGGCGGCTATACATCCTTCAGAATTGATGCTACAAAATTCATTCAAGAAGGCGACAACGTAATTACTGTTTATGCAGAGGATGATACAAGAAGCGTTCTTCAGGCAAGAGGTAAGCAGAGCGAATTGTATTATTCACACAGCTGCGACTATACCCGTACAACAGGTATCTGGCAGACTGTTTATATGGAATTCTGCCCTGAAAACTATATTAAAAACTATAAGGTTTACCCTAACATTGATGCAGGTACATTTACAATTACTGCAGATGTTGCAGGCGAAGGCGAATTCGCTGTTAAGGCTATGTGGGATGGCGCACCTGTAGGCTCTGCATCTGCTAAAGTTTATGGTGATACTACTACTATTACAGTTCCTCTTTCAGAAAAGCATCTTTGGGAGGTTGGTAAAGGTGGTCTTTACGAATTAGAGCTTACCTTTGGTGACGATAAAGTGAAGAGCTACGCAGGCCTTCGCGAGGTTAAGCTTGCAGACGGTGTTGTTAAAATTAACGGCGAGCCTGTTTTCCAGAGGCTTATTCTTGACCAGGGCTTCTACCCTGATGGTATTTACACAGCACCATCAAAGGAAGCTCTTAAAAACGATATTCTTCTTTCAATGGACGCAGGTTTCAATGGAGCACGACTCCATCAGAAGATTTTCGAGCCATTATTCTTACATTACTGCGACGAATTAGGCTATATAGTATGGGGCGAGCACGGAAACTGGGGTCTTGATTGGTCTCAATTTGAATCCATACGCTACTTCCTTCTTGAATTGGAAGAAGAGGTTGAAAGAGACTTTAACCACCCTGCACTTATCGGTTGGTGCCCGTATAACGAAACCTGGGACAGAGAGGGACGTCAGCAGGATGACGATACTCTTCGTATTGTTTACCGCACAATTAAAAACCTTGATAAAACCCGTCCATGCATCGATACAAGCGGTAACTACCATGTTGAAACAGATATTTTCGATGTTCATGATTACGAGCAGGATTATAAATTATTCAAAGAGCATTACGATATGCTCATTACAGACAATGTTCTTTTCGATAACCATAAGCATCGCCAGACATGGAAAGGCGAGCCTGTGTTTATGAGTGAATACGGTGGAATCAGAGTTGAGCTCAGAGAGTTTGATGAAAATGACAGAGAAAAAGCATGGGGCTACGGCAACGCTGCAACATCTCTCGAGGAATTCTATGAGAGATACGATGGACTTACAACCGCACTTATCGATAACCCTAAAATGCTTGGCTTCTGCTACACTCAGCTTACCGACGTTGAACAGGAATTAAACGGAATTTACAACTATGACCGTACACCAAAATTTGATTCTGCAATTCTCCGCAAAATCAATATGAAAAAGGCAGCCATAGAGAAGTAAAAAACTAAAAGCACCCTCAAGTGAGGGTGCTTTACTTTTTGTGAACATTAAGTAATTTTCGATTTGGTGATAAAATTTGGTTGTTGATACAGAACGCAGTTTTAAGATGCGATGCTGTATAAAGATACTGCGAGTCGGCAAGCCAAAGTTATTCGCTAAATATTAAAAATTATTTAAGGATCTTCTCTCCATCAAACACAATAATTCCATGTCCATGACCTGTCTTATTGCCGTCAAGAACAAACTTCTTGAATGCACGACGCATTGATGTATCCTCAGGCCACTTCTTTGGATTTCTGTAGCCCCATTTTGCAAAGATTCTCCATGCATCGTTGAACTTTGCGCGTGGTTCACTACTTACAATTTCAAAGTCATTAATGAATTTAACTGTATTAGAATTTTCAGGAAGAAATGTTTTATAATCCTCGTAAATGAGCCATGAGCCACACTCAAAAATCATAAGACCATCTTCTCTTCTCTGGTCCTTAAAGAACTCGTATGCTCTCTTGTAGGAATCAAGACGAACCTCGTCTGTAAGTGGCACGCCTGATGATGGGATATGGAAGCCTACAGTCTTATCGCCTTTTTTAACTGTTATGCCTGCTGATGATGTGTAATCATCACCGCCCCATGTAGTATACTCAAACTGGAATCTGCCGAGTGCAAAACGGTTAAGGCAAATAAAGCCTGAGTTCCAGCCTGCAACAAAAGTACCGAAGCATTCCTTACACTCTACACATTCCTTGAACTTATATTTCAAGTCCATAACGCTATCCCAGTAAATATCCTCTGAAATGCCCTTTTCTCTATAGCGAGCAAGCACATCTTCAGTAAGGCTGAGAAGGAATACCATATGAAGAGAATAATTCTTAATACCGTAAAGTATAGCAAGCTTGCTTAATTTATCAAGAGCCTCATCAAGTCTGCCGTGCTCTTGAGCAAGTACCTGATCCTTTGCAGCCTGAAATTTTGCAGAGAAAAATTCACTTTTCTCTATTCTTTTAGCAATCTTCTCAAAAAGCTCTACCGCTTCCTTTGGAAAGCCTAATCTTTTTTCTGCTTCTTTAAAATGCTCTGTTAAAACAACCATTTTAATACCCCTTTTTCCAAAAATATCCTTTAGTTTTTAAGACTGTTAAGCGGTGCAGGAATTCTACCGCCTCGATTTATAAAGTTTTCGCTGCCTTCATTATGAACAGGCATAACAGGTGCTGTACCTAAAAGCCCGCCCATTTCAATTGAATCGCCTACAGTTTTGTTTGGTGCAGGGATAATTCTTACAGCAGTCGTTTTGTTGTTTATCATACCAATTGCAGCCTCGTCAGCAATAATCGCAGAAATTGTTTCTGCGGTAGTATCGCCTGGCACTGCAATCATATCAAGGCCAACTGAACAAACGCAAGTCATTGCCTCCAGCTTATCAAGAGTAAGCACGCCTTTTTCTGCAGCGGCAATCATACCCTCATCCTCAGACACAGGAATAAAAGCACCTGAAAGGCCACCAACATGCGAGGATGCCATAACGCCACCTTTTTTTACTGCGTCGTTAAGCATAGCAAGGGCAGCAGTTGTTCCGTGTGTGCCGCAAACCTCAACGCCTATTTCTTCAAGGATTCTTGCAACTGAGTCGCCTGTTGCAGGAGTTGGAGCAAGACTTAAATCTACAATACCAAACTCGGCGCCAAGACGTTTTGACGCTTCGCTTGCCATAAGCTGACCCATTCTTGTTATCTTAAATGCGGTTTTCTTAATAGTCTCCGCAACTACATCGAAGCTCTGACCCTTAACATCTTTAAGCGCGTTATACACAACGCCCGGACCTGATACGCCAACGTTTATTGCACATTCAGGCTCACCAACACCATGGAAAGCACCTGCCATAAATGGATTATCTTCAACAGCGTTGCAGAAAACAACAAGCTTTGCACAACCGAAACCATCGTTATCACGAGTGATATGAGCAGTTTTCTTGATAATCTGACCCATAAGCTTTACGGCGTCCATATTAATACCTGCTCTTGTTGAACCAACATTAACTGAAGAGCAAACAAAATCTGTTGTTGCCAAAGCCTCAGGAATTGAATTTATCAATCTCCTATCGCCAATAGTAAAGCCTTTCTGGACTAAAGCAGAAAAACCACCGATAAAGTTTACGCCGCAAGCCTTTGCTGCATCGTCCATTGCTCTCGCAAAAATTGAGTAATCCTCAGTTTCGCAGCTTTCTGCCGCAATTGCAATAGGTGTAACAGATATACGCTTATTAATAATCGGTATACCCATTTCTCGCTCTAAATCCTCGCCTGTTTTAACGAGATTTTCTGCGTATTTTGTGATTTTATCATACATCTTCTGCGCGCAGATTTTCGCATCCGGATGGGCGCAGTCTCTTAAAGAAATACCCATAGTAATCGTACGGATATCAAGATGCTGATTATCTATCATATTAAGAGTTTCTAAAATTTCTCTCTGATTTAACATAATCCACCTCAGATTTTATGCATTGCATCAAAAATTTCTTCGCGCTGAATTCTGATGCTCACACCTAAATTATCTCCGCAAGCAGAAAGAGAATCCACAATTTTATCATACTCACAATTTGCCTTTGAAATATCAACAAGCATATTCATAGTAAAAATATCGTTGTGAAGAACAGTCTGGCTGATATCAAGAATATTTACATTAAGCTTCTGAAGATCAACGCAAACGCCTGCCATAATGCCGACCTTATCTTTACCAACAACAGTAATAATCGCATTCATATTTATATACCTCTTTAAATAATTTTACATTTTATTTTAACATATACAAACGTATAATACAATAAAAAACGCTTGGAAACTTAAAAAGTTCCCAAGCGAATTTTAAATATTATCAGTTGAGCCACTCCCAAAGAATTTTGAAGATTGGCATTTCTGCAAGGAATCTTACAAGAGTATCAGGAATAAAGCTTGCAAGAAGCCAGAAATCCACAGCATCACTCTTATTTTCTGATTCTGGAGCACCATCATACTCAAGAAGGAATGCCTGAGTATATGTAATACCGCCTTCACCGAAAACTTCGGCTCTTACATAGCTACCGATATCATCGCTATAATCGTCGAGGTCTAACTCATTGCCCCAAGCGATTGTTTTGCCGTTTGAAATCCAACGAACGCACCATTCACCTGAAACATCAAGAGAGATTTTATCGTTTGCTTCATCTACTGCAACCTTGTTGATATATGGAGCATCTGTTACATAATCTGCTTCATATTTTGCATCGTAATCTTTTGATTGACGTTCAGTAACATCTACCATAGCTGCTTTCGCTTCGTCCGAACCATTCTTGAAGAGATAGTTTGCGTATTCAACAAGCTCATCGTGGTTACCGAGGCAACGGCTTGCAGCAAAGAACTGTCCGTTCGCCATACAATCTTGAAGGTTAGCAGATGTGTTTGCAGGCATAAGCATTCTTGTGTAGCCTGTGTACGCAGCACCTGTAGAGTGAGCATCACTTGTTGCAATAGCTGCAACTCTTCTGCCTGCAGGAGCAAGGTCCATAAGCATAATATCCCAAAGCTTTCTGTCGAAACGAGTTCTGCTATCGCCCTTTGAGTTAATATCAATACCTATGCAGGAAGGATACTCAAGAAGAAGATTTTCAAACTTGGTGATATAATATTCGTAGCTATCATCATAAGCATCTGCTGTGCAATCCTCATCACGAGCGTTTGTATATTCTCCCGGATGGTTAATAACTGAAAGACCGCCTAATTCGTCAACAGCTTTAATTGGTGTTTCGTAATCGCTTGTACCGCCAACAAGACCATGACCATAATCAACAAACCATGAGTTTACATGAGCGTTGTTGAGAGATGTTGGATTATTCTCAATAGCGTATGGCACACGAAGCATCTTGTTACCAACAGAGCCGTCTTCAGCAGTCTGGTAGTAATAATCGTCGCCATTTTCTGTAACAACGTTATATTTATCACCATCAAATGTTACGCCTTCTTGCTCTAGTGCAACAATCTCAGTGCCAGGTGTTCTTAAATCAACAAAGAACTTAAGGCCATATATAACGTCCTGACTGTCTGTCCATGTACGGCTTGTAAGACCATGGTCTGAAACTGCATAAATATCGAATCCATAATCGTAGTTGGTTTCGATCATATCCTTAAGAGTATCTCTACCGTCAGAAGCTGTTGTATGAGTGTGAAGGTCCGCCTTATACTGCTTCCAGCTCCAGTCAACATCTTCATACGGGTTTATAATAGTATAATCTACATCTGTAGCTGCGAAAGCAACTGTTGAGAATGTACCCATAAGTAATGCAACTACACAAAGTAAAGAAACTATTTTTTTTGTGTTTTTCATTAAAATCTCCCTTTCTTATGAATGGGTATTTGAGCAGAAAAGATTTACCCCGAAGGATAAATCTTTTCGATATTTTTAAATTTATGCTGCTGTTGCAGATTCAATTTCATCAATAAGGTTGATGAATGCGTTTACAAATGTTGAACCTGCAGTTGTGCTGATAACGTTAACCTCTTCGTTTTCTGAAAGAAGTGAGTGGTATTCGTTATCACGAAGAACATATCCTGCTTGGTCATTACAAAGGCCGTAAACCATTACGTTTTCGCAATCTGTAGCTTCGTTGAGTGCAGGAAGAGTCCAATCTCCACCTGTCCAAGCAGCATCGCCTGATTCAGGACCGCCATAAACGAGCATTGGGTCAAACTCACCTGGGCAAAGGAATACTGCAACCTT
>CAJGCL010000102.1 GCA_904501675.1 Clostridiaceae bacterium | reverse complement strand
TCAGGTGGCGGTACAGGCCGTACTCTTCACCCAGATAACATGGCAGCTGGTCCTGCTTCATACGGTATGACTGACACAATGGGTCGTATGCACTCAGACGCTCAGTTCGCTGGTTCATCTTCAGTTCCTGCTCACGTAGAGATGATGGGTCTTATCGGTATGGGTAACAACCCAATGGTAGGCGCAACAGTTGCATGTGCAGTTGCAGTTGAAGAAGCTTGCAAATAATTTTTAAATCACATAATTAAAAGCCTCTCAGTTTGAGAGGCTTTTAATCTTATTTTATTGTGAGTGTAGCATAATTATCGTATTCAAACAAACTTGGTGAGAGCTCTACAACAGGTAAGCCGTTATATTTAATGTTTTCAAGGTTTGCGCTAAGTTTATTCGTTGTCATATTATTAGAGGCGAATTTATTAGGGAGACTGGAAGAATATGAAATATTCTTATAATTAATGTTTTCGATATTAAAGTTCCCGATATCATTATTTAAAATCAAGCATCCTATTGCTCTGCTTGATGCTCTGTAGATTTCAATGTTTTCATAGGTTACATTTGAAATGCTTCCACCGCCTTGCTCAACTATTATAGCAAGTGCAGGGATTCTGTCAGCATTCCAGGTAGCATCGTGGTAAATAACTGCACAGTCTTTAAATGTTACATCACTTATCGGTCTGTTAACCTCGCCACATATACCAAAGCATCTTGCCTTACCATTCCATGCTATACAGTTTGTGAAGGTTACATTTTTGCTGATCGCGTTTTCGTCTCCACCAAGGGTTTTAACATCAAAAAGGTCATCTCCACTTCGTGCAAAGCAATCATCGACGGTAACATTCTGTGAATTGCATATTGCAAAAGCATCAGAGTTCTGTCTGTAGCCAAAAATGTCAACATCTTTGATTTTCACTCCATTACAACGGTATGTAATAAATGACCACTCCGGTGGATTAATTATTTTTACATCTCTGACCTCTATATCGTTACAAAATGTGAAAACTATGCCTCTTCGTTCATGTCTGTCAAGGTGAGAAAGGTCGATAACGCCGTTGCCTAGAATTTTAACGGTGTTGCAGTTAAAGAAATTTAAGAATGGGTATCGGGTCAATCCGATGCCATTGTCTGCAGAAGCACCTTCTTCGATGGTGGAATTGCTCTCTTCCTCGCTCATAATATCAAATTTATGATTTGCAAGCAAATAAGCACCCTGCTTAAGATAATAAATAATTGAGCCATCTCTAATGGAAACATATTCCATCGGGTAGAAGCCTTTTTCTACAACGTGAACACGGTCTTCACCGTATTGTGTCTTTAGGTTGGCTATTTCTTGTTCTTCATCCACTTGTTCTTTTACAAAAAGAGTGTATGAATGAGATTGGCTTCCGTTATTAAAAAGGAATGTATATGTGCCATATTTAGAAATGCGTGTATTAACAACGTAGGCAGAGCAAGTCGGCTTTAGATTAAGAGATTCAGGTAAAACTTTTACATCACTTAAATAAACATTTTCAGAGTTTATTTGGAAGTTAAATGAGCAATTTGCTCCTTTAGGTAGATAAATTTCCGAGAAAGAGTGAAGCTCACCTTTTTGCGTGGACCCTACAAAAACAGTTGTTGCGTATACGGGTACAGACTTGCCCTCAACATAAACCTTGTAATATGGTGATACTACAATACCATTAATGTCTTCGTAACCCTGAGCTTGAGTGAAAACCTCGCCAACAGCATCAGCGCGGCTTTTCCATTCGGCTTCTGTAATACCCCAATCCTTAAGTGTTTTTACAGCTTCGGCAGGATATTCGAGGTAAGTGAATGAAAAGTTTTTGTTTATTACCGTATGTGACTCTTGACCAGGTGAGGTGAAAAGCATAAATAAAGTGGTGAAAAATGCTATAATGGATTTAAAAATTTCCGACATAAAAACATTCCTTTTTGTATTTTGTGATTCAAAGAAACCCAGACAATGATATCATAAATAACAATGTACTTTCAAATACTTTTTGTGAAAAGTATAAAGTTTGTGAAATATGAGCAAATCTCAAGTGTTTCTCTTGGTATATATGCTTGACAAGAGTAGGTGCGATTGTGTATAATCAATTAAAACAAAAGTCTTGAACAGGTCTTTTGATTGTATTTATTTTCAGGCAATGCCTGTTTTTTGAAAGAAGGATTATTATGTCAAAAGTACTTATTGAAACTTCTGCTCGTCATGTTCATGTTTCAAGAGCAGACCTTGATATTCTTTTTGGTGAAGGTTACGAGCTCACTCCAAAGAAAGATCTTTCCCAGCCCGGTCAGTTCGCTTGTGAAGAAAGAGTTGCAGTTGTTGGTGCAAAGGGCCAGTTTCCTGCGGTGTCTATTCTTGGTCCTACAAGACCGGCTTCTCAGGTTGAAATTTCCGCTTCTGATGCTCGTTCAATTGGTGCAATAGCTCCGGTAAGAGAAAGTGGCGATATTGCTGGTAGCGGTGCATGTAAGCTTGTTGGTCCTAAGGGCGAAGTTGAACTCAGTGAAGGCGTTATTGTTGCAAAGAGACATATCCACCTTACTCCTGATGCAGCAGCCGAGTTTGGCGTTGAGGATAAAGAAGTTGTTGGTGTTAAGGTTGAATCAGACGGTCGTTCACTTATTTTCGGAGATGTTGTTTGTCGTGTTCATCCTAACTTTGCTCCTGCAATGCATATCGATACAGACGAAAGCAATGCTGCTTTTGCTACACCCGGTATGATGGGAGAAGTTGTTAAGCTTTAATAGCAAAGAGACTCAAAACACCTTTGAGATTTTAACAATCTCAAAGGTGTTTTTTATTCTTGTTCTTTCATTTTGTTAAGAATTTGATTGATAAGATCTTCTTTGTTTTCAAGGTTTCGGTAGTATAATATAAGCTGAGCTTCATCCCAGGAGAGGTTACTCATTTTAAGAAGCTTGTCGTCAACTTCATCAGTAGGGTCCTGCATTGAACTGTCGTAAACAGCAAGGTGGGGAGTGTAACCGTAAAACTCGTTAACGGTAACCTTGTAGCAAAAAGCCATTTTCTCTATAAGTTCAATGTTAGGTGTTTCTTTACCCTCTTCGAGTGCTATATATTTGTCCGGCGATATTCCTAAAACCTGAGCAAGGTTTTCAATAGCGAGTCCGTTGTATTCACGAAATTGCTTCATTCTGTTGCAAAGCACAAAATCACCACCCTGAAATTTATAACATATTACCATATTTTTCGACAAAAATCAACAGAAAACATTTTACGGTAAATGCGGAGCAGATTATTATATTATTAACAACAATAATTTGAATATAAAAAAACAAAGCGTTGTTTCAACGCTTTGTTTTTATTAGTTTTATTCTTCAATACCTAAAAGCCAGTTAACAGAAACTCCAAGCACTTCAGAAAGCGCTACAAGTTCTGTATCGCAAACTGAACGAATTTGACCCTCTAACTTTGAAAGACCTGAAGCGTTAAGGTCAACACCGCGGATTTGAAGCTGTGTAAGAAGATCTTTTTGTTTCATCCCGATAGCTTTTCTTCTTTCTTCAACTTTGGTTCCGCAGATGTTTTTGGCGCCGATAGGCTGTTTCCTGATTCTCATCCATAGTAACCCCTTTTGTTGAATTATATAATTTACGCAAAATGTAACATAACAATTTGCACAAATGCTATATGATAATCATATCATATTAAAAATATCCTTGCAAGTATTTTTCAATGTAACGCTATATAAAACACTAAATTATTAATAAAAACATTTGATATAAACACTTTTGTATGGTAGAATATCTGTATAAATTTATTTTGAGGTGTAGTATGAGCTTGCGTGAATATTTATTTGCCGACTATAATTGCCTTACAACAGCGGAAGGCCTTCTTTCTGCAGGCAAGGAAAATGATATCGTAACCTTTGATATGTTCTTTCGCGATATTCCCGATAAAGGTGGCTTTGCTGTTATGGCAGGGCTTGAATGCTTGTGCGAAAAATTAAAGAGGTTATCTTTTGATGAGGAGATTCTTTCTTATCTTGAAGGTCAGGGCTTTTCAGAAAAACTCATAGATTATCTTAAAAACTTCAACTTTTCTTGCGATGTTTATGCAATGCCTGAAGGTACACCTATTTTTCCGAATGAACCGATTGTTAAGGTTCATGGTCCTGCTATTCAGGCTCAGCTTATAGAAACGCTTCTTCTTAATACAATAAATTACCATACTCTTATTGCTACAAAGGCTAACAGAATTGTCAGAGCTGCCTCAGGTAAAAAGGTTATAGAAATGGGTGCTCGCCGTGCCCATGGTTTCGATGCTGCTGTTGATGGTGCTCGTGCAGCGTATATAGGCGGAGTTGATTCTACTTCTCTTTTGCCTGCTGCAAAAAAATATAATCTTCCTGTTGCTACAATGATGGGGCATGGTTGGGTTCAGCTTTTCGACAGTGAACTTGATGCTTTTAAAGCATACCTTGAAGAGCACGGTGATGATGGCGCTCTCCTTGTTGACACATATGACACATTGGATAGCGGTGTTAAAAATGCAATTGAAGCATTTAATCAGGTGCTTGTACCCAAGGGTCTTCGTCCTGCAGGCATAATTATAGATAGCGGAGATATGACATATCTTTCAAAACGTGCAAGGCGTATGCTTGATGAAGCGGGCTTCCCTGATTGTGATATATATGCCTCAAACTCTCTTGATGAAATTCTTATTAAAGATATGCTTAATCAAGGTGCGAAAATAGATGGCTTTATTGTTGGTGAAAAATTAATAACATCATCTTCATCTCCTGTGCTTGATGGCGTTTACAAGCTTTGTGAAACCGAAAAAAATGGTGAAAAAACACCTGCAATAATGCTCAGTAACAATGTTAATAAAATAACTACACCATGCTCTAAACGTGTGTGGAGACTTTTTGATATGGAAACAGGTAAAGCCATTGCAGATGTTCTTACTCTTGATAATGAAAGCGTTGGCGAAGAAAAGACATATTCTCTTTTTGACCCTGACTTTACTTGGAAACGAAAAACTGTTGATAATTTTGTTGCAAGAGAAATGCTTGTTCCCGTTTTTAAAAAAGGTGAGTTTGTTTATAATAGCCCAAGTCTTGAAGAAATAAAAGCATACTGCAATGAGCAGGTTTCATCTTTGTGGGAAGAGGTTGTAAGATTCGAAAATCCACACAGATATTATGTCGATTTCTCAGGCAAACTCTGGGGTATCAAGCAGGCTATGATTGAAAAAATAATGCATGAAAATGACGGAGTAGGAGAGGGAGCCTATGTGTAATAAGTATAGGTTAGGCCTTTCAAGAAACCGACTTTTTGAGTTTGACAGTACGGCAGTTTTTTGTGGTAAATTTAAATCTGCTCCTGAAGAATCTGAGGTTCAAAAGGCGCTTAGTATGCTTTCTTGTAAGGTTCCGGCAATTACATCAAAGGTAGAGCTTTTAGGCGATGCAGATGCTTTTATTGTAACTGGGTGCGTACAGGTTAAGGCAGAGTTTTCATCCTTTACTGCAGATGAGATTGTTCATTTATATGAGCAGAATTCCTTGAGGTTCTGCGACAAGCTTTTTGAGTTTAAAGTTTCAGAGGATGGCTATCTTGTTATTGCAGGTCATACTGTTTTCTGCGACGCAAAATCTTTGTTGCGTCTCGCATCGTATTTTGCGGGTTTTTACAGTAAAACAGAGCTTTCTGTTGAGCCTGAAGAAATCTTGACTTTTTCAGAGCCTAAGAGCTTACCGGTAGATGTTATTTCTCCTCTTGTCAATAAGCTTTCTTCGGAGCTTGATGATTCATGGCAAAAAAATGCCCGTACATATACTCAAGATGATTATGTGAAGGCAAGAAGTAATTATCTTAAGAAAAGAAAAGAAGTCGGTAAGGTACAGTTTAATCTGTTGTCAGGAGATGTTGCCATTATCAGGGATAAATGCCTGGAATCTGAAATCGACTTTTCTTCTGTGGTATGTTTTGCATTCTATAAAGCTATTAAAGGCACAGTAAAAACCAATAGAAAATCCTCTAAAATCCGTGTTTGGGCGGATAGACGCTATTTTCATGGCGGTAACAACAATTATTCTGTTGGCGCATATAGTGGTACTGTTACAATTAATCTTACTAAGAAAGAATTCAGAAAGACGGAGGCTGAGCAATTAAAGCTTTTTCATACAGATTTATACAGGGCGGTAACATCACCATTCAGAGTTTTTTCTGATGATGTTATGCTTTCGAATGTGGAGAACAGTTTCTGTGATTCCTCCTATATGTATATGGCGGGGGAGAATAAATTCAAATCTTCGAAAAATCTTGCGGAAACATATGGTTGCATGAATGAGGAGCTTTGTGAGTTTTTTTATTGTAATCTTACTCAAAGGTTCTGGAGTGGACTTGGTTTTTATGAAAATGTACTGGTAAGAGAGCCTTTTAAACCCTGCCGATCACCATTCAGCGTCAGCGTTGTAGAGAATACGCGGGATTGTTTTTGCGAACTCCGGTACGATACAAGTCGCGTGAACGAAAATGAGGTAAAGGAAATATTGAAAAAGGTTGAAAAATATCTTTTAGAGCTAAAAAAGTAAATACTTGGTAAAAATTAGTGGTTTTAGGTGAAAAATTCACCTGGAATCACTATTTTTTTTGTTAAATCTATTGACATTTTTTTGTGTGAATTTTATAATAGTGGCACATAGTGTATCGAAATGGGTCAAAGTGTCTCATTTTTGTAAAATAATTCAGAAAGGAGTGTCGGTATGTTTTGTAGTCAGTTTTCCCATAATCTCGATGAAAAAAACCGTTTCAAGGTACCGGCATCCCTTCGCGACGAATTAGGTTTAAAAGCGTATCTCATTAAATCTCCCGACTCAGATACAAAATGCATATATCTCTATTCCGAAGCAGGATGGAATGAACTTTATAAAGAGTTTAATCAGGGGGGAGAGCATAAT
>CAJGCL010000101.1 GCA_904501675.1 Clostridiaceae bacterium | reverse complement strand
TTTTGCTGGCTTCGGCGGTCAGGGTATCCTTTTTGCAGGTAAATTCGTTGCATATAAGGGTCTTCTTGAAAACAAGCAGGTTTCATGGCTTCCTTCATATGGTCCTGAAATGCGTGGCGGTACAGCTAACTGTAGCGTAATCGTAAGTGATGAGCCTATCGGTTCTCCAATTGTTGGCAAACCTGATGTTCTTGTTGCAATGAACCTTCCTTCACTTGATAAGTACGAAAATGAAGTTGTATCTGGTGGTAAAATCTTCGTTGACTCAACTCTTATCACACGTAAGGTTGAACGTACAGATGTAGAGGTTTTCTATATTCCTGCTACAGAAATCGCAAATGAAAAGGGTATGAGCACCCTTGCAAATATGATTATAACCGGTAAGCTTCTTAAGGAAGTTCCGATGATTGGTTTTGACGGCATTGATGCACCTCTCTCAAAGGTTGTTTCTGCTCGTCATCAGGATTTACTTGAAGTAAATAAAACAGCTCTTAAGCTTGGTTATGATTATTAATTAATTGCATATTGAATTGAAAAGAGGTATTTTCAATGAGCTACAATTTTAAAATTGAAAAAACAACAACACCAAAAGCAAAGCCTGCAGACGAAAGCAAGCTTGGCTTCGGTAAGATTTTTACAGACCATATGTTTGTTATGAACTATGATGAAGGTCAGGGCTGGCACGATGGAAGAATCGTTCCTTACGGTCCTCTTCAGCTTGACCCATCATCAATGGTTTTCCACTATGCACAGGAGCTTTTCGAAGGTCTTAAGGCATACAGAACTGCAGATGGCAGCATTCAGCTTTTCCGTCCTCAGAAGAATATTGAAAGAATGAACAACACTTGCGACAGACTTTGCGTTCCTCGCATTGACCCTGATTTAGCTCTTGAGGCTATCAAGGCTGTTGTTGACGTTGATAAGGATTGGGTTCCTCATAACGATGGAACATCACTTTATATCCGTCCTTTCATTATTGCTACAGATGCTTTCCTTGGTGTTCACGCTTCTCACAGCTACATTTTCTGCATAATTCTTTCACCTGTTGGCTCATACTATGCAAACGGTATGGACCCTGTTAAGATTTTCATCGAGAGAGAATATGTTCGCTGCGTTAAGGGCGGTACAGGTATTGCTAAGTGCGGTGGTAACTACGCTGCATCTCTTATCGGTCAGGAAAAGGCTGATAAAATGGGCTATGCTCAGGTTCTCTGGCTTGATGGCGTTGAAAGAAAGTACATCGACGAGGTTGGTGCTATGAACGTTTTCTTCGTTATTGATGATGTTGTTATTACACCAACTCTTGTAGATGGTAACATCCTTCCCGGTGTTACAAGAGCTTCTTGCATTGAAGTTCTTAAGGCAAACGGTTACAAGGTTGAGGAAAGAAAGCTTTCTATCGACGAGGTTAAAGAAGCTTATAAGGCAGGCAAGCTTACCGAATCCTTCGGTACAGGTACAGCTGCAGTTATCTCTCCTGTTGGTGAGTATATTGATGGTGATGAGCATATCGTTATTAACGATTCAAAAATTGGTCCTGTTGCTCAGTTCCTTTATGATGAGCTCACAGGTATTCAGTGGGGCAAGAAGGAAGATAAGAACGGCTGGATAGTTAAAGTAAACTAAAAGCTTCATATTTTGCGCAGAACAAAAGACGACTGTTTAGGCAGTCGTCTTTTTAGTCATTTTGGCACCCACTCGGAGTATCTGTATACACCTTCGGAGTGTCAAAAAACCTTTTGCATCAAAATCTGAAGCTTTTAAATGTATGTATTTTGCGCAGAACAAAAGGCAATCACTTATGTGGTTGCCTTTTTGTTCTGCTGCTTTTATGAAATTAAACATTAAAAAAACGCTTGTCTAAAATCTCTGCCGCAGTAATAACAAATTTAACACAAGGTCTGATCTTGTAATATTCTGCAGTTCGTGGGTCGGAAACAGGTGAAGTTGACTTACCTAAATTGCCGAGCAAATCCCGACAAATTATTGTTTCGTGTTGTGCTTTGAATTCATCTGCTAATTCCTGAATTAGGGCGTAATGTCCGTCTTTTTTCTCTTTAGGGTCATTTGTAGTGTAACCTGCAAGAATGCCTGCTACCATAAACATACCGGAAACTGCACCACAAACCTCACGGAGTCTACCCATTCCGCCACCGAATGAAGAGGAAAGCTTCATTGCCATTGTTTCATTTATACCGCAGTCCTCTGCAAAGGCAACAAACACTGCCTGAGCGCAGTTTGCTCCGCTACAGAATAATTCTGCCGCCTTTTGTGAATGGTCTTTTTTCATCTATAAAACCTCTTTTTACAAAATATTTGCCTTTATTTTATCACAAAACCGCATAGTTTTCTATAATTTAACAACAATTATTGAAAAAGATGGTGTGATTATGATATACTAACAAAAAAGATTGTTTTAAAAGGTGTATAAATGAAACTTTCACTTGTTGTTCCTTGCTATAACGAGGAAGAAAATGTTCAGCGTTTTTATGATGAAGTTAATAAAACCTTCAATGGTTTAATAAGCAATTACGAAATTGTTTTTGTCAACGATGGTAGTGCGGATAAAACAGGGGAGAATCTTAAAAAGATTTATGAAAACGATTCTTCTCATGTTCAGGTGCTTACCTTCAGCCGTAATTTTGGTAAGGAAGCCGCAATTTATGCAGGTCTTTCTAATGCCAAAGGCGATCTTGTTTGCATTATAGACGCTGATTTACAGCAACATCCTTGTGTGGTTGTTGAAATGCTTAAGGTTATGAGTGAAGACGAAACAATAGATTGCGTTGCCGCTTATCAGGAAAACCGCAAAGAAGGTAAGGCAATGTCGGGTGCAAAATCTGCATTTTACAAGATTATCAATAAACTTGCAGAGGTTGATTTTGTAAACGGTGCATCGGATTTTCGCCTTATGAAAAGGAATATGGTGGATGCAGTTATTAGTCTTAGCGAGCGTCAGCGCTTTTCTAAAGGTATTTTCAGTTGGGTAGGCTTTAATACTAAATATATACCATACCAGGTTAAAGAACGTGAATTTGGCGAAACGAAGTGGAGCGTGTGGAAACTTTTTAAATATGCTCTTGATGGTATAATCTCATTCTCTACATTCCCTCTTAAAATAGCTACCGGTGTTGGTATTGCATCTTCGGTTTTTTCTGTGTTGTACCTTATTTTTGTAGTTATTCAGAAGCTATGCTTCGGAATAGATGTACCCGGTTACGCCACTATAGTTGTTCTTGTTTTATTCCTTGGCGGTATGCAGCTTTTCTGTCTCGGTCTTTTGGGTGAGTACATTTCAAAAATCTATATCCAGTCAAAAAATAGACCTATTTATATCTTAAAGGAGCACCTTAAGAAAGATGATTGAAAAATTAAAATCAATTTATCTGAAATATAAAGAATTTATACTTTATGCAATATGTGGCGTTGGTACAACCCTTGCAAATCTTTTTACCTTTATAATTTTCACCAAATTATTTGGTGAAGAGCATTTTATGATAAACAACGCTTTTGCGTGGTTTGTAGGTGTCGTTGTAGCGTTTGTTACCAATAAAATATATGTTTTTAACTCAAAAAGCTGGGAATTAAAGGTTGCACTCAAAGAGTTTAGTGAATTTGTTGTTGCCCGTCTTTTGAGCTTCGGCTTTGAAGAAGGCGGAATGTTGCTCTTTGTTGGCGTACTTAAGTTGGCTGACTTTTCATTCTCGATTTTGTTCTTTGAGGTTTCGGGTCAGCTTGTAATCAAAATTTTACTTTCCATTGTTGTTGTAGTACTCAATTACTTTTTTAGCAAGTTTATTATATTTAAAAAGAAGAAAAAATAAGTTATACGGTGATGTGCATCAATTTGCATCACCGTATTTTGTTAATCTTTATTGACTTTTGTTTATATTTTGATATAATTATTTTTGTTCGGTTTATGCTTTTTTGTAACAATAAACCCCTTATTGCAAATTTTATAGTTTATATGCCTCCATAGTTAAATGGATATAATAAACCCCTCCTAAGGGTTAGTTATAGGTTCGATTCCTATTGGGGGTGCCAAGAAAAAACACTTGAACATGAGTTCAAGTGTTTTTTGTTAAATGGATATAAGAACCTGACGCTACGCGTCAGAACCTTGTTACTCGCTAATAAGTAATAAGAACCTGCCTTCGGCAGAACCTTTTACTTATAAAGCTCGTAATAATAAATCCCTCCTAAGGGTTAGTTATAGGTTCGATTCCTATTGGGGGTGCCAAAAGGTCTGCAATTGTAGGCCTTTTTTCATTTTACATAGCCATAAACATTAAGGCAAAACTATATTGAAGTTTAAGATTATGTGAGTTATAATACATATAGAAGGTGATGTCTTTGCTTAAAATATATTATAAAGTAAAGTGCTTTTATATTACAAAAGAAGCAGAACATATTCACACTTTTGATATTGGTATTTTTGATTCTGTAAAAAATGCAAATCAA
This sequence comes from Clostridiaceae bacterium, assembly GCA_904501675.1. Taxonomy (GTDB): domain Bacteria; phylum Bacillota; class Clostridia; order Oscillospirales; family Acutalibacteraceae; genus DTU089. The sequence continues at coordinate 2,528 of CAJGCL010000101.1, read as the reverse complement.
GCAATTGAAAAAGTTAAAGATAAACCCGGCTTTTGCGAGCATAGTGATAAAATTAAAATTTATAAAACAATAAAGCTTACAAACCCCCAATTATTAAACAAAGTCTTTTGGGAAGACGGTTTTGTAACCATTAAAAGCAGATATAAATAATAATTACTTCCTTTCAAGGTAAACTATTGTTAGTTTCTTGAAAGGAAGTTTTTTTATGAAAAAAAGTAATAAAAATATTAAAAAAGAAAATTTAAACGTACCATTGGAGATTTCAGTTTCTTCAGATAACAAAAGCCCTGATAATTGTGAAGAAATGGTAAATGCCTACGGCACATATAACATTCAGCCAACAGCAGATACGGAAAACGATTTTCCTGCAATAGCTCAGGGTACGCCTGATTATATGGCAGAACGACCTCTTGAATTCTTTAGAGGTAGAGAGGACGAAAATCCTGCAGAAGATACATCAGATAAACATTGTTTATGAGAAACCCTTATAAAAATATTATAAATTATCTTATATACGTTTTATCGACAAATACTTCTTTTTATTATCCCCATATTACGACCGTTATTTTTCTCTTGAGGGTTTAAAATTATAAAAAACAAATCAGGAGAAGTTATATGAGTGTATATGAAGCTGTGAGAGTGTGTAAGCAGAGAGGTAATAATTTTGTTGAATGGTTGAATATTCCGACGATTCTCAGGCATATCTGTTGTTTCGGCTTGGGAGTGCTTTTCAGCTTGTCAGGGTTTAATAATGATTTTTCACCATTTGGTGTGGCTTTTACAGGCTGTGTTTCAGGAAAATATACAGTAACCGCTGCCCTTGGCGCATCATTGGGATATTTTATTTCCCTTGATTCTATCAGTGCATTACGCTACACATCGTCAACCCTTGCTTTAGCAGTAATTACAACTGCTCTGAAAGCCTTTCCGTCTGTTAAAAACCACGTTGCAACACCTCCTGCAGTTTCCTTTGTTTGTATATTTGTTACCGGCTTTGCAGTTGCTTTATCTGATGGTATAACTGCTTTTAGCTTACTCGTAAAATTTTGCGAAGCGTGTGTTGGTGGTGCCTGCGCCTATGTTTTCTCTAAAAGCAAAGCATACCTGACAGTTCGTGGCGGCATAAAATCAGTAACATCAAAGGAGATAACTGCAATTGTAATAACATGTTCCCTTTTGCTTTTATCGTTCAGATATGTTCAGTTGTTTGATGTTTCACTTGCCCACGTAATTGCGTCCTTTTTAGTGCTTCTTTGTGCATACTACGGAAGGGAAGCAGGCGGTGCTGTTGTAGGCATTTGCTGCGGTATAACAATGTGCTTTGGCACCGATGACTTGTTCATTTTGTCTTTTTACTCTTTGGGCGGACTTCTTTGTGGTGCAGCATCCTCTTTTGGCAGATTTGCCTCTGTTTGCGCGTTTTCTCTTTCGGGTATCGCCTTAGGAATAATTTCAAACTATAGCGGCAATGTGTATCCTGTAGTCATCGAAACAGCAGTTTCTGTGCTTGCTTTCTTCATAATAAGTCAGAAATTCGGCTATCAACTTTACGAATTTTTCAGTCCTGCAGTTTCTTTGCCGATAGTTGATTCAGTTAAAAATAATATTATAAATAAACTCCAACAGGCTTCCGAGTTTTCTACAGAGATATGCGAAACTCTTGAAAGCGTCAATTCTGTTCTTGCAAAATCAGAAAAAGCAAAAACTGAACGCATTCCATTTAAAGTGCGTTCATCGGTTTGTGCTTCCTGTGGATTGTATGATAATTGTTGGAAAGAAATTCGTAAAGATACAGAAGAAAACTTTAATAAACTTCTTGAACTGAAAAAGCAAGGAGCTTATCTTGAATATAAGAATGTGCCGCCGAGCTTTTCAGGAGTTTGTATCCGAACCGAAAATGTTGCAAGTTCATTTAATAAATATTTTTCAGAATGCAAGATGCACGAAAAAACAGAAACAAGAATAAAAGAAATTCAGACTCTCGCATCTGAGCAATTTACGAATGTTTCCGGTCTTTTAACTTCCTTGTGTGGTGAGCTAGATGAGCAGGCGCGCTATGATATGGATGTTGCCGCTCGTTGTAAGGCTGCTGCTACGGGAATGGGTATTCAGACAATAGATAGCTGTTGCATTTGGGATACCTCAGAAAAAGTTGTTGTTGAAATGCGATTCAGAAAGCCTGCTGATATTAAGGTTATTGAAAGCGCTAAGTACAGATTTTCAGCAATATCAGGCAGAACGCTCAATAAACCTGAAATAGAAGACTTTGAGAGTTATATCAGGGCAATTTATAGAGAAAAGCCTGAATATAAGGTTATCAGTTCAGGTGTTCAGTTTAACGCAAGTGGAGAAAAATATTCAGGTGATACATACACTACTTTTGAAGATTCAAAAGGGTATTTTTATGCCATTATCTGCGACGGAATGGGCACAGGCTCAAAGGCAGCAGTTGCCTCGAGTCTTGCCGTAAATCTCCTTGAAAAGCTTATAAAAGCAGGCTTTGGCATTAATTCTGCCATTAATACTGT
>CAJGCL010000100.1 GCA_904501675.1 Clostridiaceae bacterium | reverse complement strand
TGCTGAGCAATAAGCTCTTCAGGTAAATGGTAAAAGAAATCAGATTTATTCATATTTTGCCCTTTTTCCAATATATTAGTAGTAAAATAAACAATAAAAAGATTGACTAATTCAATACATATATGGTATTATCTATTAGTTAAAAATAGCGGTTTATATTATAATTCATTTCCGCAGTAATTACAAGTGTTTTTTATACGGAGGTACACAAATGAAAAAGTATAAGGTTGGTTTAATTGGGGCAACAGGTATGGTTGGCCAGAGATTTGCTCTCCTTCTTAACGAGCACCCTTGGTTTGATGTTACAGTTCTTGCTGCATCTTCACGTTCTGCAGGTCAGACATATAAAGAAGCTCTTGGTAACAGATGGTGCATGGAAGAGCCAACACCTGCAAAGTATCTTGATATGGTTATTTACGATGCAGAAAAAGATATTGAAAAAATCGCATCAGAAGTTGATTTCGTTTTCTGCGCAGTTAACCTTTCAAAGGCAGAAACAAAAGAATTAGAAGAAAAGTATGCAAAGGCAGAATGCCCTGTTGTTTCTAATAACTCTGCTCACAGAATGACCGCAGACGTTCCTATGGTTGTTCCGGAGCTTAACCCTGAGCATATCGAAATTATCAAGGCTCAGCGCGAAAGACTAGGTACAAAGCGTGGCTTTATCGCAGTAAAATCTAACTGCTCTCTTCAGAGCTATGTTCCTGCTCTCTTCCCTCTTCATGATAAGTACACTGTTAAAGACGTTGTTGTTTGTACATATCAGGCTATTTCAGGCGCAGGTAAAACATTCGACAGATGGCCTGAAATGGTAGATAACGTTATCCCATTCATCGGTGGCGAAGAAGAAAAGAGCGAAAAAGAGCCACTCAAGCTTTGGGGTAAAATTGAAGGAAATGAAATCGTTTCTGCAACAGAGCCTCACTTTACAGCTCAGTGTATCCGTGTTCCTGTTTCAGATGGTCATATGGGCGCTGTATTTGTAAGATTTGAGAACAAGCCAACAAAAGAAGATATGATTGATATGTGGAAAAATTTCAAGGGCAGAGCTCAGGAATTAGAGCTTCCATCTGCTCCAAAGCAGTTCCTTCACTACTTTGAAGAGGATAATATGCCTCAGACAAAGCTTCACAGAAACCTTGAAAATGGTATGGCTGTTTCAATTGGCCGTCTTCGTGAAGATACACAGTACGATTACAAGTTCGTTTGCCTTGCTCACAACACTCTCCGTGGTGCTGCAGGTGGCGCAGTTCTTCTCGCAGAGCTTCTTTGCGCAGAAGGATATATGGATTAATCTTTTACATAAAAGCGAAATCGTTTTATAATTTAAAGCGTTTTCGCTTTTTTAATAAACATCTGGAGGTCTTTCTATGAAAAAGCCGATTTTTACCGGTGCAGGCGTAGCCATTGTTACACCTTTTTATGGTGAGGACTTGAAAATCAATTTCCCGCTTTTTGAGGAAATAATCGATAATCAGATAAATAACGGAACAGACGCAATTGTTGTTTGCGGAACAACAGGTGAAAAATCAACTCTTGTTTACGATGAACATGTTGAAGCAATCCGCATAGCAGTTGAAACTACAGCAGGCAGAATCCCTGTTATTGCAGGAACAGGCTCAAATGATACTGTTCACGCAGTAAAGCTTTCAAACGACGCTGAGAAAATGGGTGTTGACGGTCTTTTGATGGTTACACCATATTATAACAAAGCGTCTCAGGATGGTTTGATTGAATCTTACACATATATTGAAGAAAGAGTTTCAACTCCTATTATTCTTTATAACGTGCCATCAAGAACAGGCGTAACGATTAAGCCTGAAACATATCTTGAACTTTCAAAGCTCCCTCTTATTAACGGAGCAAAGGAAGCAAGCGGTGATATTTCACATCTTGCAAAAAGCATCGCTCTCTGTGGCGATAACCTTAACTTCTATTCAGGAAATGATGACCAGATTACAGCGTTTATGGCATTAGGGGCAAAAGGTGTTATTTCCGTTCTTTCAAACGTTGCTCCAAAACTCGCTCACGATATTGCACAACACGGTCTTGACGGTGATTTTAAAAAGAGCGCTGAGCTTCAGCTTAAGTATATTGACCTTTGTAACGCTCTTTTCTGCGACGTTAACCCTATTCCTGTTAAAGAAGCTATGTGTATGATGGGTTATGATGTTGGAAGATGCAGAATGCCTCTTTCACCATTGAATGATAAAAACAAAGCGCTCCTCAGAGCAGTTCTTGAGAAGCACAATATGATTTAACGTTATAAAGAAGGATGTTAAAATGACAAGAATTTTATTAAGCGGTTGCTGTGGAAAAATGGGAAGATTCGTTGCAGAAACTGTTAAAAACAGAAAAGACTGCGAAATTGTTGCAGGTATTGATATTATTGATGATTCAACATTAGGATTCCCTGTTTTTGCAAACTACGACGAAGTTGATGTTAAAGCAGATGTTATAATTGACTTTTCAAACATTTCTCTTCTTCCTGCTCTTTTAAGCTATGCCGAAAAAACAAAGACTGCAGTTGTTCTTGCAACAACAGGTCTTTCCGACGAGCAGATTAAAGCTGTTGAAGCAACAAGCAAGACTGTGCCTGTTTTCTTTAGCTACAATATGTCTTTAGGCGTAAGCCTTATTTGCGAATTAAGCAAGGTTGCAGCAAAGGTTCTTGGAACAGGTTTTGATGTTGAAATCGTTGAAGCTCACCACAATCAGAAGCTTGACGCACCAAGCGGTACTGCAATTATGCTTGGCAACGCTATCAAAGAAGAAATGCCTGACGCATATTTTGAATATGACCGCCACTCCAAGAGAGAGAAACGCCACACTAACGAAATTGGTATCCACGCAATCCGCGGTGGCACAATCGTTGGAGAGCACCAGGTTATTTTTGCGGGCAATGACGAAATTGTTACTCTCTCCCATTCCGCCCGTTCAAGAGCAATCTTTGCTAACGGCGCAGTTAATGCTGCCGTGTTCCTTAAGGATAAAGATAACGGTGTGTATAATATGAGCGACCTTGTGAATGAATAAAATATAGAAAACAGCAGGTAGCATAAAGCTATCTGCTGTTATTTTTACTTACAATCAACTAGTATCAAAAAAGAGTGGCCTACACCACTCTTTTTTTATTAATAAGCTTTTCCCCAATAAACCATATGCTTTGCAGGCTTACCGCAACAAACACAGGTATCTGCAATCTGCTCCTGTTGGAAAGGAATACAACGTGATCCAACGCCTGTAAGCTCCTTGACTTTATCTTCGCATTTTTCTTCGCCGCACCACATTGCTTTAACAAAGCCGTCGCCATTTTCTTCAAGAGCAGGAACAATTTCATCAAGTGATGTGCAAGTATATGTGCAGTTTTTGATGTTTTCAAGAGACTTGTTGTAAATAGCCTCAGCAAAGTCTTTAAGAGCAGTTGTAATGCCCTCTTCAAGGTTATCAAGAGAAACAAAAATCTTTTCTCTATTATCTCTGCGAACGAGAACGCACTGGTTGCTTTCAATATCCTTAGGACCGATTTCAAGTCTTACAGGAACACCCTTCATCTCATATTCTGAGAACTTCCAACCCGGTGAGTTTGAACTGTCATCAACCTTAACGCGGAACATAGAAGAAAGTCTGTCGCGAAGCTCGTACGCTTTATCAAGAACGCCTTCCTTATGCTGAGCGATAGGAATAATAACAACCTGAATTGGTGCAACGTCAGGTGGTAAAACAAGACCATTGTTATCACCATGAGACATAATAAGAGCACCGATAAGGCGTGTTGTTGAGCCCCATGATGTCTGATGAACATACTGAAGCTTGTTTTCCTTATCCTGATATGTCATATTGAAAGCCTTTGCAAAGCCATCACCGAAGTAGTGAGATGTTGCAGCCTGAAGAGCCTTACCATCGTGCATAAGAGCCTCAATACAGTATGTAGAAACTGCGCCTGCAAATTTATCACTTTCTGTTTTAACACCTCTTATAACAGGCATACAAAGTGATTTTTCGCAAAAATCAGCGTAAATATTTAACATACGCTCTGTTTCTTCAATAGCTTCCTCAGCAGTAGCGTGAACTGTATGACCTTCCTGCCATAAGAATTCGCGTGTACGAAGGAATGGACGAGTTGTCTTTTCCCAACGAACAACGTTACACCACTGGTTATAAAGCTTTGGTAAATCTCTGTGAGACTGAACAATTTTTGCATAGTGCTCGCAAAAAAGTGTTTCAGAGGTTGGTCTTACGCAAAGGCGTTCCTCTAAAGGATTGCTACCGCCGTGAGTAACCCAGGCAACTTCAGGAGCAAAGCCCTCAACATGGTCCTTTTCTTTCTGGAGAAGGCTTTCAGGAATGAAAAGAGGCATATATACATTTTCATGACCTGTTTTCTTGAATTCACCGTCAAGAATTTTCTGAATATTTTCCCAGATAGCATAGCCATATGGACGAATAATCATACAACCTTTAACACTTGAATAGTCAACAAGGTCTGCCTTTTTAACAACATCTGTGTACCATTGAGCAAAATCAACTTCCATAGAAGTTATTGCTTCAACCATTTTTTTCTGTTCTGCCATTTTAATTTCCTCTTTATTTAAAATCTTATTTATTATCCTCTATAAATTTAACTATATCCCCAATAGTATCAATATCTTCAAGAGCTTCGTCCGAAATCTCCATTTCGAATTCATCCTCAAGGCTCATAACAAGGTCAACTAGATCGATACTATCAAGAGTCAAATCACGCAAAAGATTTGCTTCAGGAACAATATACTCTTCGTCAACTTCAAATTCTTCACACAAAATCTGTTTGATTTTTTCGAATACCATAAATTAAACAACTCCTGTAAGAATTAAATATATAACTTTTAAATTATATTAATTTTAATAGATTTAGTCAATAGGTTTAATAAACAAATTGTATAACCATTCCCGGCATAAAGCTATCCATTGTGAGCTTGAAAACTCATAAAGTCCCTCGCATGTTACATAGTCAGCAGTTGAAAAACCGTGGCCACCATCAGAGAAAATGTGCATCTGGTGAGGAATTCCTTTTTCACTAAGCGCTTCTGCAAATTTAATAGAGCTTCTGACAGGTACTAAACCATCATCTGAGGATGCAAAAATAAATGCCGGCGGAGTATCCTCGTCAACCTTATCATCCAATACAGGCACATTCTTGTAGTTTTTAAGCACATCAACATCGTTGCAGATATCCTTTGTTATACAAGGATAACCTAAAATCATTGCAGCCGGGCGTATTTTACCCATAGTGCCGAGAGCAGCAGCAAGGTGTCCGCCTGCAGAAAAACCACAAACTGCAATTCTATCTGCATCAACGAGCCAGGCATCACTGTTATCTATAATCATCTTCATTGCTTCCTCTGCATCCTGTAGAGGCTGAGGGAACATTGAGCTCTCATTAAGAGAATACCTGAGAATAAATGCATTATAGCCCATTGCAAGAAAATGCATTGCTATAGGTTCAGCCTCTCTGTTCGAGCAAAAGGCGTAACCACCACCCGGTAAAACAAGAACAGCAGGTCTTTTGTAATCTTTCTTGTGGTCAAAAGACGTATCAAGAATATAAGTTGTTAAGGTTACATCTTTGTTTGTAAGATTATATGTCTGAGTTTTCATATTATTCACTCACCTTTAACAATTTCTCTTTTAGTATCTTTGGAGTAAGGATTGTATAAATTGTAACGTTGCATGTGGCTTTTATAAGGTTAAAGCCAACGCAAACCCACAAAAATCCATCAACAAAGCCTTTGGCGTCAATGTTCATAAACTCGGAAACGAGCCACATATTCATAGGAATCATAACAAGAGTCATTATAATAACACCGCATATATCTGAAATTACAACACCTTTAAAGCCTTTTATTACCTTACGTACAAGGTACACAACAATTATCATAAGACCTGATGAAACAAAGTGCATAACAAAGCCTATAAATCCACTTGATGAGCTAAAAAATAGAGTTTGAACAAGACAGACAATAAATAAAGCTACTATTGAATATACAGGACCTAAAAGACCTGAGCATATTAGAATGGGCACATCTGAAAACTCCATCTCATAAAATGGCGCAGAAGGGAAAATAGGGAACCTGACTGTTGCCATAAGCACAAGAGAAAGAGCAGATAATACTGCGGCCATTGTGAGTCTTTGAAGCTTTTTTACATTTTCGCTTTTTTTGTTCATAAATAAATCACCTTTCAAAAAAATTGCCCCGAAAAGACTCAGGGCAATTAATATAAAAGGTTACACTTTTATATGAAACATCTTTCATCCGGACTCAGGTGGTAAAATAAAACGTGTGTTTTTTGCCACCTTCACCGTCGGTACAGGAATTGCACCTGTTCAACCATTTTGGCTCGCAGACTATACTGCCGGTGGGGACTCTCACCCCGCCCTGAAGTTTCGTAATTCTATTTTATGCAATAGTACTATATTTGTCAATAGATATTAGCAATTAGTTATCTGCTGATTGTTAACCGTTAATTCCTGTTTGCTGATTGACATTCTTTCCCATTTATAATATAATTATTGATGTATGTAATCAATTACAAATTTAGGAGATATTTTTATGGGAATTTATGAAGAATTAGTCGCTCGTGGACTTATTGCTCAGGTAACAAATGAGGAAGAAATCCGCGAGATGATTAACAACGGTAAAGCTAATTTCTACATTGGTTTTGACTGTACTGCAGACAGCCTTACAGCAGGTCATTTTATGGCGCTTACTCTTATGAAGCGTTTACAGATGGCAGGCAACAAGCCCGTTGCTCTTATCGGTGGCGGTACAACTATGATTGGCGACCCATCAGGCAGAACAGATATGAGAAAAATGCTTACTAAAGAAGATATTCAGCACAATGCTGATTGCTTCAAAAAGCAGATGGAAAGATTTATCGAATTCGGCGAAGGCAAGGCTCAGATGGTTAACAATGCAGACTGGCTTCTCAACCTCAACTATGTTGAGCTTCTCCGTGAAGTTGGCGCTTG
>CAJGCL010000099.1 GCA_904501675.1 Clostridiaceae bacterium | reverse complement strand
TTTTCCCACCAATCACTTACATCATAGATGCTGTCGTAAAACGGAATATCTCTCATATCAAGGCGGAGAATTGCAGAGTAATGCGTTGTTGGTGATGTAGGCAAGGTGAAAAAAGAAACATCACATTCTATTGTTGCGTCTTCTTCGCGGATGCCTGTGCCTATTTCTATTGGTGTATCAACATCGGAAACAGCAATGTTCAATTTATTATTGCCGTCTCTTGAAATAATCTGCTGAATTGGCATCCATGAAGCAAGACGTGATTTTATTATTTTTTTGCCCCAGTCAAAGTAAAGACCATGAATATCCGTCATAGAAGGATTCCAGGTAAAAGCGCAGTCCTTGGTGCTAAAATACCATCGCAAAGTAAATTTTTCAGGGATTGCTTCCTCAGGAAGTGAAAAATCAATACTTACCTCGAGAACATCTCCCATAATGATTTTATCTAAGGTTATTTCGGCACCTTTGTTACCGCCAATAATCTGAAAATCCATAAAACAAAAGCTCCTTTGTAGTATAGTTTTATTTTATCATATAAAAGAATAAAAGCAATATAAAGATTTATTGAATTAGCTGAAGATTTGGTTTATAATAAAATAACTGTTTATATTTTATGGGTGGAAATATGAAAACGAAAACAACACTATCATCAAAATACATATATGAGTTTTACAAGGCGCTTGAAGAGTGTGGCGTAGAAAACCATGGCCTTATGGTAATAAAGGATGGGGAAACTCTTTTTGAAGAGTATTCGTATCCGTATTCGGCGGATATGCCGCATACTTTGTTTTCTGTTACAAAGTCTATTGTGTCTACTGCCGCAGGCTTCGCTATTAACGAAGGTCTTATAAGCCTTGATACTAAAATTGCAGATATTTTCCCTGAATATGAAAAATGCGAAAGCAACCAATGGGATGAACTTACTCTGCGTTCTGTTTTAACTATGCAAAGCAATAAGAAATTTACCTTTTTGCAGGATATGACAGGGAACTACGTTGAAATGTTTATGAAGGCTCCATTCAGAAAGAAAAAAGGCTTTCTTTACAGCAATAACGATGCTCATATGGTTGCTGCGGCTGTGCAAAAGGTAGCAGGAATGAATCTTGTTGATTACCTTATGCCACGCCTTTTCACGCCGCTTGGAATTGACAGACCATTCTGGGAAACCAACGAAATTGGTGAATGTATAGGCGGAACAGGTTGCTATTTAAAGCTTCGCGATTTAATGAAGATTATGCTTTGCTATTTGCAGGGCGGTAAATATAAGGGTCAGCAGATTATACCTGAATTCTGGACAGAGGAAGCAACGAAAATTCAGGTGAGCTTTTCAAAGAACAATGGCTACGGCTACCTTTTCTGGATAAACGGAGATATTTGCAGTATGACAGGCATGTTCAGCCAGATAATTGCATTTTCAAGAAAGCAAAATGCAGTTGTAGGCAGTATAAACTGCGGTTTAGATGAATCTGCCCATACTCATATACTTCAAAAAACATTTATGAGAATGTTTAATGACACTCCTGATGAAAAATATGATTTGTTATTGAAGGAATATCTTGAAAACAGGGGAGAAAAGGTAAGAAAATGCGAGACTTTACCTGTGATTGCCGAGGGTAAGCAGTTTTATATTTCCTCATTTTCAGATATGGTTGCAAAGGCTTTTTTTCCACAGAGTATTATTCCCCGTACACTTATATGTAGTTTTGCCAAAAGGCCGAAGCATAATCTGGATGAGGTTTCTTTTAAACTTGATAAATCTGTTCTCCAAATCAATTGGAAAGAGGAAGAGGACAACATAACAATACAATGCGGACTTGATGGTGAACCGCGTGTTTCAGAATGTGAAATAAAGGGGTATCCTTATAAAATCTGGGCATATGCTTATGAAGAAAAAGGTATACTCAAAGTGGTTATCAGGCCGCTTAATACACTTTCTATTCGCTATATAGATATTTCGTATAAGAACAATAAACTTAAAATGAAATTTTCCGGAGCACCGGATTTTACAAGTTTTCTCGTAAAAAATGCGGGAGAACCGGATTTTATAAGGAAACACAAAGTAATAAGGAAAATATCAATGTTTTTTGTAAGAAAAACAGGCGAATTTTTGGAACGAACAATGACTTTTAAAGCAAAATGAGAAAAAGGGAGTGAAAAGCATGAAAGATAAGCTTTCAATGATATTATCTATGGCAATTTTCGGAACAATAGGAATATTTGTTGAGCTTATTGCTCTCCCGTCGGGGCTTATTGCCTCTTTTCGCGGTATTGTAGGCGCTGTTGTTATTTTACTTGTTATGCTTATAAGCGGTCGTAAGCCTGATTTCTCAGCAATAAAAAGCAAGTGGTGGCTTTTAGTTCTTTCAGGCGGTGCAATCGGCTTTAACTGGATTTTATTGTTTGAGGCTTACCGCCACACCGGTATACCGGTTGCAACAGTTTGCTATTATATGGCTCCGCTTTTTGTTACTGCACTTTCTCCCATGGTTTTGAAAGAAAAGTTGAGTCCAAAGCAGATTGTTTGCATTTTCATTGCGTTACTTGGTATTGTTGCGGTGTCAGGTGTACTGCAGGGTGGTGCAACAAAGCTTACGGGTGTTGCTCTTGGCCTTGGTGCGGCAGCGCTTTATGCATCAGTAATTTTAATGAATAAATTTATGGGTAATGTACCTGCATACGAAAAAACTGCCATACAGTTGGGTAGCGCAGGACTTGTTGTACTTCCATATGCGATACTTACAGGCGGAGAAGTTACAATTAACTTAAAATCATTCTTACTTTTAGTTGTTGTAGGCGTTGTTCATACAGGCTTTGCTTACCTTTTATATTTTGAAGCTGTTAAAAACCTTAAAGGTCAGGTTGTTGCAATTCTCAGCTATATTGACCCTGCTGCCGCAATTATATTGTCATCTGTTATATTTATGCAGATGCCAAAGGGCTACGAGCTTATAGGTACTGTGCTTATAATGTGTGCTGCATTCTTCAGCGAAATAAACTTTGGTAAAAAGAGGGTAGCACAATGAAAGAAATTAGTAATTTTCATAAAGAGCTTTTAAATAAGCTTGATAATTTTCTTCATAAAAATGATTATGTAAAGGCAGAGGAGTATCTTTTAATTTGCCTTGCAGATGCAATTAAGGTGGATGATTTTCAAACAGAAATTCTCTTAAGAAATGAGCTTATGGGGCTTTACCGTAAGGTAGGGAAACGTGATGAAGCTCTTTCAACTGTGGAAGCGGTTTTAAATAAAATCCGCGAAAAAGGTATAGAAAATCAGGTAGGCTCTGCCACCACATATCTTAATTCGGCAACAGTTTACAAAGCCTTTGGTATGGCAGAAAAATCTATAATGATTTTCGAAAAGGCAAAAGAGATATACGAAAAAGCTTTACCGCCTTATGATGAGCGCTTAGGTGGACTTTACAACAATATGGCGTTGACTCTTGTTGATTTAAAAAGATTCAGGGAAGCGAAAGCTTTGAACGAAAAGGCTATCGAGATAATGAAAAGCAAGCCTCTAGAAATTGCAATAACATATCTTAATATGGCCAATGCTGTTGAGTCAGAAAAAGGTGTTTTAGAAGCCCACAACGAAATTCAGATGTATCTTGAAAAAGCTAAAGCATTACTTGAAGAGTATGAAAACAGAGATGGATACTACGCCTTTGTTTGTGAAAAGTGCGCTTCAGTATTTGGCTATTTCGGTGATTTTTTATACGACGAGGAATTAAAAAACAGGGCAAGGAGTATTTATGAAGGGTCTTGAGCTTTCCCAAAGGTTTTATTTAGAATATGGTGCACCGATGCTCGAAAGGCAGTTTCCTGAGCTTTGTGGTATTGTTGCCGTAGGCTTATGCGGTAGCGGCTCGGAATGTTTCGGTTACGATGACGATATTTCTGAAGATCATGATTTTGAGCCTGGTTTTTGCGTTTTTGTACCTGACGAAGATATTATTGACGAAAAAACATTTTTCCTTCTTGAAAAAGCATATTCGACGCTTCCTAAAAGCTTTATGGGATACGAGAGAAGTACCGTTAGTGCAGTAGGTGGCAACAGGCACGGAGTTATAAGGGCAAGACAATTCTTTTTAGAGAAAACAGGTACGCCTGACGGAACCCTTGGCCTTAAGGATTGGTTTTTTGTGCCTGAGCAATCTCTCGCTGAAGCTACAAATGGTAAAATTTTCAGAGATGATTTAGGCGATTTTTCAGATATCCGCGAAAGGTTATCATATTTTCCCCAAGACATACGGCTCAAAAAGCTAGCAGGCAATCTTCTTTTAATGGGGCAGGCAGGGCAGTATAACTATAATCGTTGCCTTGAAAGAAATGAAACAGCCGCAGCTCAATTGAGCGTAGTTGAGTTTGTTAAAAGTACAATAAATGTAATTTTTCTTCTTAACAAAAAATATCAGCCCTATTATAAATGGAGCTTTAAAGCGTTGAGAGATTTGGATATTCTTTCTCAATTGCACTATAATCTAGAATATCTTATTTCAAGCGGTAACAGTGCAGACGAGCAAGAGAAGAAAAAAGAAATTATTGAAAACATCTGTTATGAAATTTTCAATGAATTAAAAGTACAAGGAATAACAAAATATTCAGGTTCAGAGGCGGAGGGTCATGCCTACGCTGTGAATAATGAGATAAAAGATAATGAAATAAGAAATTTGCATATTTTATATGGGGTGTAATTTATGAGAAAAAATTTTGGACCATTGAGCGATGTATATCCGATGCCTGTGTTTATAGTTGCGGCGTATGACGGAAACGGCAAGGCTAATTGTATGAATGCTGCCTGGGGCGGTATTTATGAACATAATCAGATTATGGTATGCCTTTCTCACGGACACAAAACAACTAAAAATATAAAAGAAAGCAAGGCTTTTACAGTAAGCATTGCAGATGCAAAGCATATTGTTGAAGCAGACTATGTGGGCGTGGAGTCAGGTAATAACGAGCCTGATAAAATGAAAAAGGCCGGTTTTACAACTGTAAAATCTGAATTTGTAAATGCACCTGTTATAAACGAATTACCTATGACTGTTGAATGCGACCTTTTGAAATTCAATGAGGACGGCATTTGTATTGGTAAAATTATAAATATAAGCGCAGACGAGTCTGTTTTGGGTGATGATGGTCTTGTTGACCCCGAAAAGCTTGAAGCTATTACCTTTGACCCATATCACAATGCGTATTTAAAGCTTGGTGAAAAGGTTGGGAACGCATTTTCTGACGGAAAGAGGTTGAAATAATGGAGCTTTCAGCATTTTTTAAAGGTGTTCTTGAGCAGGATAGAGCTCCCGTGGTGATTTGCGATTTAGAGCATACTGTTGTGTATATGAATCCTGCATCAATTAAACGCTATCACGTGGATTTAACAGGCAAAAGCATAAAAAATTGCCACAACGCTCAGTCTAACGAAAAGATAGATGAGGTTGTGGCGTGGTTTAATAAAAGTGAAGAGAACAATATTGTGTACACATCACGAAATGATAAAGAAAACAAGGATGTTTATATGGTTGCTCTTCGGAATGATTGCGGTGAATTGATAGGGTACTATGAAAAGCACGAATACCGCACCAATGAAACCACAAAATTATATGATATGAAATAAATCAGAATTTATCTACATCTTCAACATTAAGTGTGAAAACGATTGCGCCTCCAACGGGCACCTCGTTTTCGAAATCATCCTCGCGAAGACCTGTGCCGAAGCCTGATGTGGTGGAGGTAACAGTTGTTCTTTTGCGGGATTTTTCTTTTATAATTTCCTTGGCTTTGGCAACAGTTTCGTCTTCTGCACCGATAAGGAATGTGGTGTTTCCTACCATAAGAAATCCACCTGTTGTAGAAAGCTTTGTTACTGTAAAGCCTTCTCTTGTAAGTGATGAAGATACAACGGCGCTGTCGTCATTGTTTACTATAGCAATTAAAAGTTTCATTGTAATTATCCTTTCAAATATCAGAGTTTTGGAAGTATCATTTTCTTGCTTTTACTGTCGAGAACGTTTACATCGGGTATTTCATAGCGGTTGTCGTTAGCGTCCTTTATGAGTACCCTTCCGTCATATAAGGGCTTTATTGCAGTAAGATGGTTGCGGATTTCAAAGGTGCAAATGCCTTTATCTGTTTCTGCAGTCCACATCCATATTTTAAATTTTTCGCTCATCTTAATGAAGCGGATAATGCGAGGAATCATATAGTATTCTCTCAAGCAGTTTTCAACCACCTTTTTTGATTCAGGCATAAGGTTATCTATGTTTCGGATTACTGCAATTTCGTTTCCTTCATTATCCATCAAAGCAATATATTTTGTAAGACCTGTTATAGGGAACATTCTGTGAAGCTCAAGCTCGGTGAATTTTTCTCCCGTATAAAATTCAGCATCTACAAAAATTTTGTCATTTTCAGTTATCCTGATTTCAGGGCCTTCAATATATCTGGGCATTTAATTCACCTCACTCAAAATTTTCTTCTGCTTTACGCTTTTGGAGCTGTTCGCCCATAGATTGGATTTCTACGAGCTTGTAGTATTTACCTTTCATCTTTAAAAGCTCCTCAGGTGTACCACACTCAATGATTTCACCCTTATCAACAACCACAATTTTATTAGCCTTGCGCAATGTTGAAAGTCGGTGAGCAATCATAAGAGTTGTTCTTCCGCTTATAAGGCGTTCAATTGCTCCTTGAATAAGGTGCTCTGTTTCAGAGTCAACTGCAGCGGTTGCTTCATCAAAAATAAGTATACTCGGGTTTTTGAGAACGGCTCTTGCAATGGAAACACGCTGACGCTCACCACCTGAAAGGCCTACACCTCTTTCACCGAGCATTGTATCGTAACTGTCGGGAAGTTTTCTGATAAACTTATGAGCGTTTGCAACCTGAGATGCGTAAATAACATCTTCAACACGTACAGGTTTATCTGTATGAGCAATATTTCTGAATACTGTATCTTTGAAAAGAAGGGGTTCCTGAAGAACGTAACCTACGTTTGAACGGTACCAGTTAAGGTCAATATCCTTGATGTTCTGGTCGTCAATATAGATC
>CAJGCL010000098.1 GCA_904501675.1 Clostridiaceae bacterium | reverse complement strand
TGATAAAGATGTACACGCAAACATTTTCTTTGCCTACGCGCCTATTAAAATTTATCCCACATATTATTTATGGGTAAAAAAGAGTTATGATGGCGGCGAAACCTGGGAAAAGGGTGAAATCATAAACACTCAGGTTAACGCCTCAGGATTCACAGGCTTTGCACCGGGCAGAGGTATCGCTCTACAGAAAGACGGCAAAACAAGAGTTATTTTTGCAATATACGATAACAATAGCCGTGCAGAATTTACAAGCGCAATCTACACTGATGATGGCGGAAAGACATGGCTGAGAAGTCCTAAAGCGAACAAGGTAGGTCTTGCAGGCAAAAGCTCGGAAACCCAGTTCGTTTTAATGAATAACGGAGTTTTAAGAATGTACTCACGAAACATTTCAAAATACATAAGCTACTGCGATTCAACTGATTTCGGCGAAAGCTGGGGCGACTACACACTCGACAAGAACCTTAAGTATTGCTCAAACTGTATGGTTTCTTTTATCAATTATTCCAAAGAAATTGATGGTAAAAAGGTTATTGTAGCTTCATACCCTTCTTCAAAAATCCGCAAGAGCGGTGTTATAAAACTTGGACTTTATGGCGAAGATAACATTGTTAAGTGGAAATACAGAAAGAATGTTACAGAAAGTCTGAATCCTTTTTCGTTTGTATATTCCTGCTTAACAGAAGACAAAAACGGAAATGTTCTTGACCTTTACGAAAGCGATAAAGCAGAATTCACATTAAAAGCATATTCTTTAGAAGAACTTATGGTAAAGGAAACAGGTAGATTATCGTTAATAGAAACCATTAAATCTAAAGTTTACAACAAAACAAGAAAATAAAACGAAATAAATACTCTCCCAATTTTTCCATTGGGAGAGTATTTTTAGCCTATTCTACCTCCACCTTTACGAACTAAAATTGTATCATCACCAATAACAACAATATCTTTCCAACAGATTACAATCTCCTCCCCTCTGCCGAAAAAGCCACATATACCTTTTCCACAGAAAACTGTTATGCTTACAAGACAACCTGTACAGGTATCTATCCCCACATCTGTTACGCAACCAAGACGACAACCATTTTCAATATTGACAACCTCTTTTGCTCTCAGGTCTGTTACAGTACATTTCATAGCATCAACCCCATTACTGCCAACGGCTCTACTGTTTCGTAAATTTCGTTAAAGCTTTCCAAAGGCAAAGGCTTTTTACCTCTACCAATTTCAATTGTAAATGCAGGCTCCTTGAACTCCTCAATAAACCAATCCTTTAAACCACCGCTACTGTAGTGTCCCTCGTTTTTAACAAGAGTATATCCGCTGACCCCGGCAAGAGCTTTTGCAATAAAAAGAGACTTTTTGGGTGTGTTTTTTCCGTACTCATAAAAAATCTCTTCACCCTGAGAATGGAAAGAATACAATCTGTTAAAATGCACGTTCCTCAAAAACTCTGTCAGTGCTTTGGTTTCAGGCTCACTTTCAGGAAAGGCACCGCCAAATCTTCTTGGTGACGGCTTTTTAATATTATTCTTCTCCTCGTAATCGCGCAGAGCATACCAATCAGCATTGAAATTGTGATTAAGGTCAATGCCATTAGCGTTTGCACTCCACTGAGAAAAATCGAACTTACTAATATCGTAAATCTGTTCTTTAAACTCACCGCAAGCAGATACACCTTTTATAAAAATATCGGTTCCGTCCGGATTAAGGCACGGAATAACAACAAACTTAATTTGAGATAATATTCTTTTCGAATCAAAACCGCAAACATCACCTTTGTTTTTTACTGACTCACAAAACTTCTGACAGAATCGCAAAAGAAAAAGTGTTGTTATCCACTCATTGGCATGAGTACCACCTACATACATAACACGTCTTTTACCCTCACCCATACAAATACCAAGTATTTCTTTACCCATAACGGATTTACCGCATGATGCAAGATGTAAAAATGGATACTCATCCCTTAAATTTTGCAAATAGTTGGTGATATAATCATATGTAGGCTCTTTAATTTCATTGATTTTTTTCATAATACCCCTCGCTTATCAATGAAATATATGCGCTTTGCCTTAGAAATATTTACAAAAAAATTTTTTTATGCTTTAATTAATACAAAATATAACAAGACCCTTATAAGGAGAAACAAAATGACTTTGATTTGTTTTTTTGCATTATTGGTGTTTACCATCATTGCATTTTTAATATATAAAAAAAGCAAGAGCACAAAAACTTTTAACAAAAGAGTCTCTCTTGCAATTCTTGCAATAATTATTTTCTGTATAGGACTTGAAGTTTCGATTTTCAACATAAATTACTACACCACCAAAAGCTACGAAGCCACAGACTTATCTCATTTTTTAGGCGAAGCTGCTGACCACAACGGCGAATACCCATTATTAGGCAGTAAAGAAATTGAATTCCCTGAAATCAACGCAGAAATCGAAAACATAAAAATAGTGCTAGGTAATGATGCTCCACGAGCTGTTAACGTTACTGCTTACTTGACAGACGAGGCAAATGAATATTATTTCGGCACACCTTCACGCACTATATACAAAAGTGTTGACCAAAGTCAATATATCTCCGTTGCAACATCAGGAGCCTCAACTCACCTGAAATTAAGATTTGACTGCAATGAATATGTACTGAAAATTAAATCAATTTCTATAAATGAAAAAAGAGATTTTGATTTTTCTTTTGTCAGATTGGGTGTTTTAGCAGCAACTTTGTTGCTACTTTACATTTTCCGTCCATCATCACCAATATATAAAACAAAGTTAATTGATGCAAAAGACGCTAAGACCTCATTTATAGCAGGTTTCATGGCGATACAATGCGTAATATTTTTGATTATCGGTACGCTCAACCCTGCATTTTTAGGCTTGTCGAGTGGTGAAAATGGAATCAGGTTTGTGCCTCTTGGTATGGAAAACCACAACCAGTATGACGAGCTTGCCCAGGCTTTCCTTCAAGGCAAAACATACATCGACAACAACGACATACCTGAGTCATTACTCAATATGGAAAACCCATATGATACAACTGCAAGAAGCCTTAATGCTCAGCTTACAGGAGACCATTATCGTTGGGATGTAGCTTTTTATAATGGCCACTACTACGTTTATTTCGGTATAGTGCCACTTCTTTTGATGTATCTTCCATTCAGAGCAATTTTCAATGCACCTTTCCCCTCGGCTTTTGGGATTATTGCTTTTGCATCAATATTTGCCATTGGTGTGTTTAAGTTATTGGAAATAATTGCAGAAAAAAAATTCAAGAATCTTTCTATTGGTGTTTATCTCCTCACCATCCTAGGATTCATAAACTGCTGTGGTACTATGTTCCTTGTAAAAAGGCCTGATTTTTATTCATTACCCATAATCTGCGCTATGGCGTTTATTGTATGGGGAATTTATTGGTGGATCAAGGGCAGAGATTCAGAAAAGAAGCAAAATTTATATTTATTCATTGGTTCATTATGCTGCGCCCTTGCTGTAGGATGCAGACCACAAAGCGTGCTTATGTGCGCAGTAGCACTTCCTCTTTTCTGGGAATTTTTCTTCAAGAACAAGAAAATCGCAACTTCAAAAGGAATAAAAAATCTTGTGATATTAGGCATACCATTTGTAGTTGTAGCATCAGGTATTATGTATTATAACTTTATCCGCTTTGGCTCACCTTTTGATTTTGGCTCAGGCTACAACCTTACTACAAACGATGTAACACGCCGTGGTTTTGAAATAGGCAGAACAGGTTTAGGAATTTTTACGTATCTTTTCCAGACACCGAATTTCACCGCCACATTCCCTTTCATTGAAAAGGCATCCATTGATACTAATTATATTGGTAAAACAATATACGAATATTGCTTTGGTGGACTTATAACCTGCACACCTGTTTTATGGTTCATCGGGGCATTACCAAGAGCCAAGGATTCACTAAAAAAACAGAAACTTTTCGGTTTTACAATTGTTACTCTTCTTATTGGTTTTGCAACAGTTATTGCAGACACTCAGGCAGGTGGATTATTGCAAAGATATTTCAGCGATTTCGGATATATTTTCTTTATAGCCGCAGCACTTATAATTTTTACAAATTCCAACAATGTCAATACTGAAGAAACCAACAAAATTTTCACGTCCTTATTATTCATTTCGACAATTTTCAGCATAGTATACACGTTTTGTCTTGTATTTTCTGTGGCAGATGTTACAATAGATACAAAGAATCCTGCAACGTATGGTTACATTAAACATCTTGTAGAATTCTGGCTTTAAAATCACCTCTAAAGGAATGAGAAAATTGGCAAAAATCAAAAACAAAAAAATCACAAAAGCACTTTCCCTTGTAATTGCGCTTATTTTAATAATCGGCAGTTTTGTGGGTTGCGGTAAAGAGGAAGAAGAACCTACTACCACAGCACCTACAACAGAAGCAGCAACCTTACCACCGGTTCCTCAGAATGTTAACCCACTTACAGGTGAAGTAGGTTATCCTGAAGAATTAATTGGTAACCGTTCAGTTCTTGTTTCTGTAGAAAACCACCCTGATGCAAGACCACAGTGGGGTATTGCTTCTGCAGATATTGTATGGGAGCTTCTTGCAGAGGGCGGTATTACAAGAATGCTTTGTATGTTTGCAGACGCTTCTCGCCTTCCTGATAAAATAGGCCCTACAAGAAGCGCTCGCCACTATTTTGTTGAAATAGCAGAAGGCTTTGATTCTATATTCGTTCACTTTGGCGGAAGCCCTCAGGGTTACAACGCTCTTGATAACCACGGAACAAACCATATTGATGGTATGAGCGATAGCGGCTTCCACCGCGACAGATCAAGAAATGTTGCCACAGAGCATACCGCATACACAACAAAAGACGATGTTATTAATAATATTGACAAAAAAGATTTCAGAACAACTGCGGAAGAAGGAAAGGACAAGCCTTTCAATTTCAACCAGTCTCCTGTAACTCTTTCAGGCGGTGCCTGCACAGCTGTTTCAGTACCTTTCTCATCAAGCTACACATATAAATACACCTATGATGCAGAAAACAAGGTTTATCTTAGTTCTCTTAACGGCAGAGATTTCAAGGACGACAACGGCACACAGCAGAGCTTTACAAATATCATCATTGTTTACTCATCAACATCTATGATAGACAGCAAGAGAATTGCATACGACCTTTCAAAGGGTAATGGCGTGTACATTTCAAATGGTACATACGAAAACATTACCTGGAAAAAAGGCGATTACGCAGACATTATGAAGTTCTACGATGCAGATGGCAACGAGCTTTCACTCAATCAGGGCAGAAGCTATATTGCTCTTGTACCAACAAAGAACCAGAGTCAGACAACAATTTCATAAACACACAAAAAGAGCAAGTCAATTAAATTGACTTGCTCTTTTTTTACCATTCAAATTCAGGTCTTCCGTTATCAACGAAATCGGCAGCTTTAAGAAGGAACTGCCTCATAGGCTCCATTTTGCGGACATAGAATATGAGAACATCTGAAAGCTCCTCGAAGGTGGTTATATCTTCATCAGGTATATGAACTATCATAGTCCAATTCTTATATTTAATATATTCTGCAGCAGGGTCGTCTGCAGAAAAGCCTCGTGGCATTGATTTCAATTTTTGACCATCTACAGATATTCCACCCTTGTTGAGCACCTCAAGGAATTCCTGATAGTGCAGAGAAATATATTTTCGCACATTGTTCATCTGCGCCGTAGTCTCGCACCACAAGCCTGTGCCAAAACAGCTACCATTTGGAAACAATCTTAAATAATATCCTATGGGCTTCCATGATTTTTTATCGGCGCATATATATGCCCTGAAGGCAGGGTTATATGGTGGACCATCCTTGTGGAAGCGCATATCCCGAGCAATACGATACATCCATTCCCTCGGCTCCATATACATTATTGCTTTGCCGATATCGGGCGCTTCCTTGCTCAGTTTGAAGCGAAACATATCAAGAAAGGCAAGAAAGTCCTTACGTACAGCCTCATATTCCTCATGGGTATCGTGAAACCATGTACGGTTATTATTAACAGTTAAATTGCTGATGTATTTCATCAGCCTATCCAAACTTGTTTTATTATCCATTCATCTTCAAAACCTTTGCTAAAAACTGTTTTTATAGTAGCATATCGCTTGGTAAAATTCAATAATATATTGACAAGAAAGCATTGGATAAAGTAAAATTATATAGTACAAAATCTCTTTTTCAGGAGGCTTATTATGGCAGTTTTCAGACCATTTAAAGCGTTAAGACCAACTAAAGAATATGCATCTAAAGTAGCGGCTCTCCCCTACGATGTTATGAACAGCGAAGAGGCTAAGGAAATGGTTAAGGGTAATCCTTACTCTTTCCTTCATATAGATAAAGCAGAAATTGATTTACCTGAAGGAACATACCTTTACAGCGATGAGGTATACGCAAAGGCAAAGGAAAACCTTAGAAATGCAGAAGCACAGGGCATTATGGCAAACGACGATACACCCTGCTTTTATGTTTATCGTCAGATTATGAATGGCAGAGCGCAAAAAGGTCTTGTAGGCTGTGCCTGGGTTGATGATTACATTGAAAACCGCATTAAAAAGCATGAGCTTACACGCGCTGACAAGGAAGCAGACAGAATAAGACATGTTGACACATGCAACGCCAATACCGGTCCTATTTTCCTTTGCTACAAGGGTCAGGATGAAATCTCTGCAATAATCAATAAATATACAGAAAATGAACCTGAATATGATTTTGTTACAGATGATGGAATTTCAAACACTGTTTGGGTAATAAATAATGCAGAAGACAGCAAAAAGCTTTCAGCACTCCTTGCAGACGCAGGTGATTTTTATATTGCAGACGGACACCATCGTTGCGCCTCTGCGGTAAATGTGGCAAAAAAGAGAAGAGAATCAAACCCTTGCTTTAACGGCACTGAGGAATTCAACTTCTTCCTTGCAGTATTGTTTCCTGCAGATGAACTCGAAATTATGGATTACAACAGAGTTGTTAAAGACCTTAACGGCAACACAGAAGCAGAATTCATTGAAAAAATTTCA
>CAJGCL010000097.1 GCA_904501675.1 Clostridiaceae bacterium | reverse complement strand
GGCCGCAAAAAAGTTTGCGCTTTCTGTGTTGAGAAGGTTGAAAAAATTGATTATAAGGATGCTGCAAAGCTTCGTCGCTACACATCCGACAGAGCAAAGATTCTCCCTCGCCGTGTAACAGGCACATGTGCTTACCACCAGAGAGAGCTCACAACAGCTATTAAGAGAGCAAGAATGATTGCCCTCCTTCCATACACAGCTGACTAATTTTTGCGTATTGCACATTATCTTTGTGTTTTGCATCGCCCTTACGTATCTACATACGCTACGGGCTCACAAAATCACAAATCTAACGCACACTACACAAAAATCTAACTTTGCTATTCAGAGTGTCGATTTGTCGGCACTCTTTTTGTTTTTACTGATTTTACTAAAGATGAAAGGTGTTTGAATCCTCAGATTCAAACACCTTTTTGTTAGAGTTTTTATATTTCTCCGTTATAAAACGCTTCCTTAAACCAAACATCTTCTACCTCAAAACTCTTTGAGTTAAGGTAATTGAGTATGCCTGCATCGCTTTCAAAATCAAAGGCTAATTTATATGAGTAAAGGAACTGCTTTTTGTAGCCACCGAACTGCTTGTTCTGGGCGTTAGTGCCGTACTTGCCATCGCCCAAAAGAGCGTGTCCTAAATGCGAAAAGGAAGCTCTTATCTGATGAGTTCTGCCTGTAAGCAATTCAACCTCTACAAGTGAAAGTCCGTTTTTATATCCTAAAACATTATACTTAGTTGCTATTGCTTTTGATTTATCTGTTGATCTTTCGCTTATGTAAACTTTATTCTGCTTTTCATTCTTTTCAAGGTAGCCCTCTATAAGACCGCTTGTGTTTTTCAGCTTGCCTATAACCACACACAGATAAAGCTTGTGAAGCTCTCTGTTTTTTAGCTTCTCGTTAAGTATTCTTAAGGCTTCCGCATTTTTTGCGGCAATAATTATACCGCAGGTGTTTCTGTCTATGCGGTTAACGAGAGCAGGAGCAAAGCTCATTTCATTATCAGGCTCATATTCACCCTTTTCATACAGGTATCGCTTAACTCTCGTGATAGCAGTATCTGTATAATTATCTTCATCAGGGTGGGAAAGAATTCCTGCAGGCTTGTCAATTAAAATAATATTTTCATCCTCGTATACTATTTTGATATTCTTACCTGCATTAAGAAAATCATATTTAGGTTTTGCTGCTTCGAAGAATTCATCGTTAATGTAGAGGGAAACAAGGTCGTTTTCCTTTAATCTGTACGATATTTCGGAGCGCTTGTTGTTAACCTTAATACGCTTGCTGCGTATGTATTTATACATTAAAGACTGCGGAAGCAGAGGGAAAGACTTTGTAATATATTTATCAAGTCGTTGTCCCGCATCATTTTTGTTTATATAAAATTCTCTCATTTGCTTTTAAGCTCTCCTGCGATTTTTTCAAGCTTCTTGAAGCGTCTGCTTACTGCAGAGCGTGAAAGGGGTGGATTCATAAGCTTGCCGATTTCGTCTAATGAAATATCCGGATTTTCAAGGCGAAGGCTACAAAGCTCTGAAAGATCTTTTGTCATATCGTTAAGTGATATTTTCTCTAAAACCTCTTCAATTATCGCAACCTGCTTGAGACTCGCCTCAATAGAACGGCTCATATTTGCAGATTCAAAATTTGAACGGCGGTTAATCTGGTTTTTAATATCCTTCATAGCTCTGGTCTGCATAATATGCATAAATGCATTGTTTGCGCCCATATTACCGATGAAATCTTCTATTGATTCGGCATCCTTGCTATAGATAACGTAGTTGTTGTTTCGGATTATCTTTTTGGCTTTAAGTCCCATATCGCCAATTATCTGCATTAAATCGTCGCAAAGCTTTGCTTTTGTAACATTGAATTCAATGTGGTAATCTTTTTCAGGGTCTGTAACGCTTCCGCAAACTAAGAAAGCACCTCTTAAAAATGCTCTTGAACAACAGTCGTCGTTTGTTTGTTCAAGGTTTGAAAGGTTAACTCTGAGGGAAAGCTCTTTTCCTGTGTAACCGAAATATTCTAAAATTTTAATTCTGTCTGCTTTATTTGGTATGCTGATTTTTTTGTTGCCTGCTTTTGTTTCCTCAACTGTAGGTGTAATACCTGTTAAATCTCTTATACAAGAATAGTAGCGGTCAGCAACATCTCTGAATTCTGTCATAAGAGAAATTTCAGTTAAACTGAAAGCGCGACCATATAAAAGCATACCGAAAGCCTCCGCCTTGTAGCAACAGGCGGAGGAAATGTTTTGTGTAAGTTCTTTTTTTACTTCTGCGGAAAAAGACATAGTTTACCTCAGTATTATAACTTCCGGTTCAAGTGTAACACCGGTTTCTTTTTTTACTGTATCTGATACAAGCTTCATAAGCTCAATAATATCGGTTGATGTTGCGCCGCATTTGTTAATAACAAAGCCTGCATGCTTCTCGCTTACCTGAGCTCCACCTACCGATGTACCTTTTAAGCCACACTGCTCAATGAGTGCGCCTGCAAAATAACCTTCAGGTCGTTTAAAGGTGCTACCTGCACTTGGGTATTCAAGGGGCTGTTTATCCTTGCGTCTGCCAAGGAAATCGTCCATACGGGCTTTGATGTTTTCTTTTGTGTCAGGTGTGAGTTTTACTTTGGCGCTGAGAATAATACAATCGTTTTCTTTATATACAGAGTGTCTGTATGAAAGCTCAGCAGCTTCTGCTTTAATGGTTTCTATTTTCATGTCAGGGGTGAGGTGAGTGATTTCTGTAAGAACATCTTTTATTTCACCACCGTATGCTCCGGCATTCATATAAATTGCGCCACCGCAGGTGCCGGGTATACCAAAAGCAAATTCAAGTCCGCTTAAAGAATTCTCCAGAGCGAGACGGCAAAGGCTGACAAGGTTTGTGCCTGCTGAGAATGATATTTCGTCGCCGCAAATTTCTGTGCTTGCCATGTTACTACCAATTATTATAACGGCTTTCTGAATTCCGCTATCTTCCACAAGCACATTTGTGCCGTTACCTAAAATAATAAAGGGAACACAAAGTTCAGTTGCTTTATTTATAACGTCAATCAGCTGTTCTGTAGTGGAAGGGGATAATCTTACACCGCAAGGACCGCCTGTTTTAAATGAAATGTTTTTACACATTTCCTCGTTTAAGGCGCAATCACAACCTATGTCTGTGGCATAGTCATATAATTCCTGAAAATTAAAGTTTGTGCTCATATTATTCATCAAGTAATGCAGCGCCGATAATACCTGCATCGTTACCAAGAGCTGCAGGTACAATGGCAGCTTGCTTATCAGCATAAACGCTGTATCTCTCTGCTTTTACAATATCGCGAATTGGCTGAAGAATTTTTTCGCCCTGACCGCTGATGCCGCCGCCTACGCAAACTGCTTCAGGCTGAAGAGCGTTAACAACATTTGCAATACCAACTGCTACATAGTAGAGGTATTTATCAACAACAGCTTTTGCAACTGCGTCGCCCATATCGTATGCTTCGAAAATAGTTTTACCTTCAACCTTGTTAAGGTCTCCGTCGCAAGTCTGCCAAAGAAGACTACCCTTGTTGCCTTCCATAGCTTCAACTGCCTGAGAAACAAGAGCAGTTGCGGATGCATATTTTTCCCAACAACCTTTTCTTCCGCAGTTGCAAGGGATACCGTCAACATTAATAACCATATGACCCATTTCGCCACCGCAGAAGTTAGAACCGCGGTAGATTTTACCATCAATGATAATACCGCTACCAACACCTGTACCAAGCGTTACAGCAACAAAGTTTTTAACACCATTACCTGAGCCTGCAACAGCTTCGCCGAGTGCGGCAGCGTTTGCATCATTTTCAAGGTAAACAGGCTTTTTAAGTCTTTCTTCAAGCATAGCCTTTGCGGGAACATTATTGAATTGAAGGTTGTTTGAAAATTCAATAGCACCGGTATCCTTGTTAACTGAACCGGGAGTACCTATACCAACTGAAATTACATCAGCATAGTTTATGCCTGCGTTTGCAACAGCCATATCAACAGCCTCTTTGATTGAATCAAAAATAGCTTCTGCAGGACGAGGCGCACGGGTTTTAACCTTACCTCTGCCGATAATTTCATTCTTTTCGTTTATAACACCTGTAGCGATATTTGTTCCGCCAAGGTCAACACCAATTCTGTACATTTTTATATCTCCTTTTAATTAATTTTAATTTAATGCGTCAACCTCTGCTGAGAGAGGCTCGTCTATAGGCATACCTAACTGAGTCATAAGCTCTTTGGCAGCATTATAGCCGAGTTTTTTCTGACGGTTATTCATAGCGGCAATTTCAATAATAACCGCGAGGTTTCGTCCAGGTCTTACAGGCACTGTTGTGGATGGTACCTTGTTACCGAGGATTGTAATATACTCATCGTCAAGGCCAAGTCTGTCGTATGATTTTTCGCTGTCCCAATGTTCAAGCTGAATAACCATATCTATTTTTTCGGTAACCTTGACAGAACCTATACCGAATATGTTACGGGCATTGACAATGCCGATACCTCTTAATTCAATAAAGTGGCGGATATTATCAGGTGAGCTGCCAACAAGAGTTTTTGAAGAAACCTTTCTGATTTCAACCGCATCGTCTGCAATAAGACGATGACCACGCTTCATAAGCTCTATAGCTGTTTCGCTTTTGCCAACACCGCTATCGCCTAAAATAAGTATACCTTCACCGTAAACCTCAACCATAACACCATGGCGTGTTATTCTTTCTGCAAGCTCTGTGTTAAGATATGAGATAGTATTTGCCATAATATCGGAAGTTGGCTCTGCAGTTCTGAGAAGCGGAACTTCGTATTTTTGGGCAAGCTCCAACATTGCAGGGGGAGCATCAATATTACGTGTGAGAATTGCAACAGGTGGTTTAAGGCTGAAGAAAAGCTCAAGTCTTTCTCTTTGTGTTGCTTCGTCCTGCTCCTGAAGGTAGCTTGTTTCCGCAAGACCTATAAATTCAACACGTTCACTATCAAAGAACTTTTCGTAGCCGGCAAACATAAGACCAGGGCGGTTAACGTCCTTTGAACGAACAACGATTTCATTTTCCGGCTTATCAGGCATATACATAACCTCAAAGGAATGTGCCTGTATAAGCTTACTGAGTGGTACAGAGTATTTTCCTGCCAAGAAAACTCCTCCTTATACTATAATTGTATACACATACGCATACATTATAGAACAAATTCGCTATAATGCCAATACCTAAAACGAAATTTTTATCGCAAAAAATTACCATTATGTTTCTATATGTGAAATACGACGAAAAATCAAAAGTTTTTTTGTAAAAAATGTATTGACATTACTTGATACCCGTGATATAATTTCCGTACCTCTCGCGGAGGGTTCTTTTTTTGTGCCTTGATTTTCTCACAGTCAAGGGGCGGAAAGGTTCGCTCTTCGGATGAATGGGGATAGGCTTCGTTCACCGTTTGAGAGGGAGGCTAATCAAAAAATGGAGGTGCCGTTAGTGAGAGTAAAAATTACACTTTCCTGCACAGAATGTAAGCAAAGAAATTACAACACTATGAAGGAAAAGAAAAACAACCCAGACAGGTTGGAGATGAAGAAGTACTGCAGATTCTGCAAGAAACACACTCTCCACAAAGAAACAAAGTAAGGAGGTAGCGTAATGGCTGACGAAAAGAAAACCGTCAAAAAGGAAGATACCTCTAAAGCTGCTAAAAAGACAAACATCTTTAAAAGAATAGGCAAAGCAATTGCTAAATTCTTTAAGGACCTCAAAGGCGAAACAAAGAAAATTGTATGGCCGGGTCGTCAGATGGTTATCAAGAGCACAGGTATTGTTCTTGCTGCAATCCTTGTTATCGGTGCAGGCATCTGGATTCTTGACTTTGCAGTTTCTGGCGCAATTACAGCTGTGAACAGAGCCGCAAACGAAACAGAAGCCGTTTCTACTACAGAAGCTGCCGGTGAGAATGATAAGGAAGATTCTCATGAGGGACATGACCATGGCTCTGATGAAGAAGAAACAGAATCAACAACCGCCGCTTGATCTGATTCACTAATATCAGTATTTTCGGAGGTGCACAATGGCTGTCGATGCAAGATGGTTTATTATCCACACTTATTCAGGTTATGAGAATAAGGTTGCGGAGAATATCGGAAAAATCGTTGAAAACCGCAAGATGCAAGATAAGATTCTTGGTGTATGTATTCCTGTTGAAAAGGTTGTTGAAGTCCGCGATGACAAAACAGTCGAAGTAGAGAGAAAAATATTCCCAAGCTACGTTGTTGTTAAGCTTGCAGTTGAATACAGCGATAAAGAGGGCGAAGAAAACGTTCTCAAGGTACCTGATGTAACATGGCATGCAATCCGCTACACCAGTGGTGTTACAGGCTTCGTTGGTCCTGATGGAAAACCGGTTCCGCTTACTGCAGACGAGGTTAAGAAATTAGGTCTTGAAGGTAATGCTGATGGTGAGGCAGGCGACAAAACAGTTACTGAGGTTTCCTACAGTGTGGGTGACCTTGTTACAATCACAGAAGGCCTTATGGAAGGTAACTCAGGTGTGGTTGAAACAATCGATACCGATAATGGTACTGTTCGTGTTATCGTTTCATTTATGGGTAAAGAAGCACCTGTTGAGCTTCCGCTCAATCAGGTAAAAAAGGCGATTGACTAATCGCGTATTAATATGGTAATTAGCAGTATATCTGCTATTATATGCGACAGAAACTGTCGCGTGTGGGAGGAGTAAGGCGAGCTTCTTATTCCGCCATACCACGAATTTTGGAGGTGCAAATCATGGCTCAAAAGGTTGTAGGTTACATTAAACTACAGATTCCCGCTGGTAAAGCAACCCCAGCACCACCAGTTGGTCCTGCTTTAGGTCAACATGGTGTAAACATCATGGCATTTACAAAGGAATTCAATGAACGCACAAAGAATGATATGGGTCTCATTATTCCTGTAGTTATCACTGTATATGCTGACCGTTCTTTCACATTCATTACAAAGACTCCACCTGCTGCAGTTCTTATTAAGAAAGCATGCGGTATTGAGAGCGGTTCTGGTGTTCCAAATAAAACTAAGGTTGCAACAATTACCGGTGAGCAAGTAAGAAAAATCGCAGAACAGAAAATGCCTGACCTCAACGCTGCTTCAATTGAAGCTGCTATCTCAATGGTAGCAGGTACAGCTCGTAGCATGGGCGTTACTGTTGTAGATTAATGCTCCCGGGTGGGAGGTAAATCCGATTTAACCACTCTATTGGGAGGAAAAGAATTATGAAACAT
>CAJGCL010000096.1 GCA_904501675.1 Clostridiaceae bacterium | reverse complement strand
TGCAAGAGGTTCAAGGCCTTTTTCTTTAGCAACAGAGGCGCGTGTTTTTCTCTTCTGCTTATATGGTCTGTATATGTCTTCAACCTCTGCGAGAGTAACAGCGGTAGCTACTGCCTGAGAGATTTCGTCAGTTAATTTGCCTTGCTCTTCAATAGAAGAGAGAACCTCTTCCTTGCGTTTTTCAAGATTTCTGAGATAAGTGAGTCTGTCGTTAATGTCACGAAGCTTCTGATCGTCGCAGGAGCCTGTCATTTCCTTTCTGTAACGTGCAATGAAAGGAATAGTATTTCCGTCATCAATAAGCGAAACAATGTTTTTAATGTGTAATTCGCTGATTGAAAATTCTTCTTGTAAAAGCTTTAAAATATCCATGTAATCGTCCTCTATATATAATAGTATATCTAATAATACCATAAAGTAGCGTTCTTGTCATCCGAAACTATTGATAAAAAGTAAAATTTTTGATATTATTTTATTAGTGTGAAAGCGAGGAGATTTTGTGAAAGTTTTAGCTCAGCGAGCGAATGGTTTGATTTTTGTAGCACCATTTTTACTTGTTTCGCTTGTCATTTATATAGTTGATATTTTTAATACTGTATACAATCCGGAGCATATTGAAACAATACTTCTTTTACTTTTGGATTACAGATTTATTGTAATGCTGATTTCGTTTGTTTACATGTTATCAAAATGGGTTCTTCGTGTAATGACACCTAAAGTTATTATAGAGTATGATAGAGCTGGTATATACATTTATCAATATAAGTTTATGGAGCCTTATATATTAAGGTATGAAAATCTTTATAGCGTTTTTGCCGACATTGACCTTAAAGAGATTTATGTAAAAAGGAGTCGTTTTTCACCAGTACGAAGAATATCTAACCCTACGTGGGGTTTGAGTCAAACAGGAAGTTTGAGAATTGAACTTCCCGACCATTTTATTACCTTGCATGGTGTTAAAAATGTTGCAAAGGTGAAGTATGATTTGACTAATCTTATAAAAGATTATCGCGACACAAGAGATGGGTGGCTGGAAGATAGAATAGAAGAAGCGAAGCGTCAGGATGAGCTTGACGAACTTGCAAAGCATGACCCGAACACATAAAAATAAATTGTTTACAATTTGTTCATATTTTTGCGACAAGTTTGCAACAATGGTATGTTATATAATATATAGACAATTTGATTGCTTTAATCAATTCATTTTTCTCTTTCCAAAGACGTGAACCCATACCCGAAAGGTATGGGTTCATTTCTTTGTCAGCGAACAGCAATTAGCAAATAGTAACAGAAAAAGCAGATAGCGTATAGCCATCTGCTTTTTGTTTTTATAGTGCCGCAATATAATCTATAACCTTTTGAGGAACTTTAAGGCGGACAGGTGTTTTATCCTTGGTAAGTACAAAATCAAGGAAGAAGAATTCGTCGCCCTTAATAATATTTTTAAGCTTCTTTATAAGAGCTTTCTCACGTTCTGCTTCAAGCTTATGGCGCGCTACAATAAAAGAGCCTAAAGACTCATACAAACGATCGTTTCTCTCGTTCATATCGTACTCACAAAGGCTTGAATTCAGTTCGTTTTCAAGCTCTTTCGAGTATCTGAAATTATCTCTTAAAATAAGAGCTCTGAGTAAAATGGCGTGGCTACCTTCGTTTATGGTGTTATTTAGTGCATATTTTTCATAATATGTGTATGCCTTAATAAAGCTTTCAATATGAAGCTCATAAAGCTGACCTAAACGGTAATAAACAAGAGCTTTGTAGTTAGTGTCAGAAACATTATTCATATATTTCTGTGTGGCGTGAACAAGAATAGTTTCTGCAGAAAAAATATTTTCTTTTCCACCTTTTTCTATAAGACTTTCAGCAACCTGTGCAATAATACTGCATTTTTCCTCGTCTGAAAAATTTTGCAGGTATCTGAAAAAGTCGGCGTAAGCCTTATTATCACGATTTTTAGTATTTATAAATCTATCAACCATATATCATACCTCAGGCGGAATGCAAGCGGCAATTGTAAGTGAGCCTGTTGATTTCGCTTTTATTTTTTTGTCGCAGGAATACGGCATGAAGAAATAATCACCTTTTTTGATTTCTTTTTCATAGCCATCGCCTGAAAGTGTACCTGCACCTTCAGTTACAACATAAATGCATGGTGCTGAAAGCTCTTCTGTTTCGCCACCATTAACAACGTAACGCTCAACGCTGAAGCAAGGTGTATCAGCCTTGCTGATAAGGCTTTCTTTTTTGCAGCATTCATTCTCATAGATGATTTCAGGCTCTTTTCTGCATTCTTTTTCTACTCTTTCAAGGTTATATGAGTAGTCAAAAACGCCAAGTGCAGTTTCTTTATCCAATGTTAAGTACATCTGATGGTCAGAGAGCTTATAATCACCGCACCAACGCTCAGGCTGAATAGTAAAGTCTGTTGGCTCCTGAACCTCTAAAATAAGACAACCATAGCCGATAGCGTGTACTGCCTTTGCAGGAATGAAATAAACATCACCGGGCTTAACAGGGATTTTGTTTAAAAGGTTTTCCATAGCAGTTTTGTCTGTTTCGCTATCCTCAACCGCTTTTCGTAAATCTTCTTCTGTAACGCCGTCTTTAAAACCGAAATAAATGCAGGCGTTTTCTCTTGTAGCAAGCACAACCCATGATTCAGCCTTGCCGAAATCAGAGTTGAAATGCGCTCTTGAAAAGGTTTTGTCAGGGTGAGCCTGAACAGGAAGGCGGATTGCAGAGTCAAGACCCTTAACAAGAACATCAAGGCTGTCTCTGTTACCAAGCATAAGCTCTTTTTCTTCATTTAAAAGCTCGTCAAAATAAATTTCTGTACCAAGGATTTTGGAAATACCCTCGTGAATATCTGTGCTACCTTCATTGAGTGCTCTTGTAGAAGAGCAAATCCATTCTTCAGGGTAGAAGCAGTCCTCGCTGTTATCGCCAAAGAAATCTGCAAAGAGCTTGCCACCTGTGTAAACTCTGAAAACTCTATTCTTCTCAAAGAATATAGGGAATGAAGCAATTGTTTTTTTATCCATAATATTTACCTCAAAAGTTGATTTTGTGCATCGGTTAAATTTTTATATATTCCGCTTGCGGCACCTGCAAAAACGCAAGCACCTGTTGCAGCTTCTTCCGAGTGTTTTGGAAGAGTTGCCTGGAGGCAGAATTCCTTGCTGAAAATTTCACGCCATACCTTGCTTTTTCTCAGGCCATTACCTGAACAAACAAGCTCTGTGGGTTTAAAGGAGAGAAGACTTTGCGCACCGCTGTACATATCTTTAAGCTCGGCGCAAACACCTTTAAGAACACCACATATAAGTGCTTTAGGTGTGAAATTCTCTGTGCCGATATTTTCTATACTTCCTCTTTTTGATGGGTTTTCGCGGGTACCGCAAAATTCACAGTTTACAGTAAGCTGGTCTGTAAGCGAGAAAACATTTTCAGAAAGAGAATCCATTTTTTTATATAGATTTTCTTTATCTCCACCTAACATATCAGCGCAAAGAGAAAAGAAATTCTTTAATATTGCGTACGCTCTGCCACCGCAAAGGGAAGCGCCAACGTAAATATATTTATTATCTGTAAGCGGACGTATTTCGCCTGACTCTACAAGCTTTACGCAGTTTGTTATAAAAGAAACCTGACTGCCTGTGCCGACATTTACAAGCACCGAGTTTTCATTGGCTACTGAACCAAGAAAGCTTGCTTGATTATCACCAATAGCAACGCTTACGGGTATACCATCAGAGAGAAAATCGCATTTAGTTTTACCTGCAAGTGATGTGGTTTTAATGACATCAGGTAAAAATTCTTTGCTGATTTCTGCAATCCTCAAGGCTTTTTCAGAAAACTCAAGTTTTTCTAAATCAAAGAAGCCAAGGCTTGCACCGTCGCTTGTGTGGGTTACGGGTCTTTCGGATGTAAGCACAGTTACAAGGTAATCGTGTACGGTAGAAAGCATAACAGCATCTTCAGGCACAAGATTGTTTTTAAGGTTGTAAAAGTGTGTGGTAAGACCGAAGCCTGAAGCAGCTTTTATAACTGTTTTTCTTGTAAGATATTCTGCATATGTTTCGCCATTTTCAAAAATTTCGTTGCCACGCTCATCCTGCCATATCATAAGAGGGGAGCAAGGCTTGAAATCTTTGTCAAGGTATAAGATGCCGTGCATCTGACCTGTTACGCCTACTGCATCTACAGTAATATCTGATGTTACATTCTTAACCGCAGTTTTTACAATATTAATTATTTTTTCTGCATCCTGCAAACGCTCAAAGGATTTTCCTTCAATGAATGAGTCGTTAGGGAGAGTGCAAACATTTAAAATCTTTTTTGTTTCGGTACAGATTACAAGAGCTGTAATTGTAGTTGTACCAATATCAATTCCTAATATATTCATAGCTTAATATTTATCAGCATTCAACAGTTGTTGAAGCAGGGTCAAGACGTCGGATGATATCCTGCTGGATTGCGGGGGAAAGGTCAAGGAAGTTAACGAATGTGCCGTGAATTCTCATAATGTATACACCGCTCGGAGCGTATTTTTGTGGCTCTGCAAGAACCTTTCTGAGAATTTCTGCAGTAGTAACATTAACGTAAAGGTAGAAAGGTGATACGCCCTCTTTAAGCTCATTGAAGAAAAGAGGTTTAATAACCTTGTTCTTGAATTCTATACCTTTGCCCTCGTAATCAGCTGAGCTGAAATATTTTGGGTCAATACCAAAGTGAGAAGCATAGCCACCGCACATTTTTTCAAAGGGGAGTTTCATGAGGCTGAGTGTACGGAAGCCTAAGCCGTTCTGAGCTTCACCGTAAAGAGGGTCAACGCCGTAGTTGAGCATATCACGGGATTTTCTTCCGCAAGGAAGGGCACCTACCCAATAACCGTATGTAAGGTGGGTTGATGGTGTGGAAAAATCAGGACGGAAATTGTTGCCGAGATAGTTCTTCTGAGCTCTGACCATATCCGCAATTTTTGAAGTGATTTGGGCAGTTTCGTTATCAACAACCTCAATATTATTGCCGAATTTAGGCGCTGACATCAGGAACTCGCGAAGTTCTTCGTAGCCTTCAAAGTTGCATTTTAAAGCATCCAAAAGATTTTGTGCATCCTGTGGACGCTCCGCAAGGAGCTTATCAATAGCTATAAAGGAATCTGCAACAACGCTTGTGCCGTGGATAAGGCAACCGCTGCCGTTATATTTTGTTCCCTGGTTAGTAATATCTCTTGTATCGTAGCCGGATTCTATACCACCCATAACAGTGCTTAAAAACGGAACAGGAAGGTAAGAAATTGCTCTTGATGCACCGTTGGCGGCATTAATCATAGCGTCGCAATAATATTGTGCGTTTTTATAAAACCGCTCTCTTACATTTTTAAGGGCGGAAAGTGCATCTGTTTTTTCGCAGACTGTGCCGATTTTCTCACCAGTGATAAGAGAATAGCCATCGTTAAGAGTGAGCTCAAGGATTTTGCCAAGATTAAACCAGCTATTTGTAGTGTTAGCATTATCCTTACCCATTATAAGAGGTTCCTGACAGCCTGCAATTGATGTGTCAGGTACATCTTCAATCTCTACACCTGCAAGAGGTAATACCTTGAAAAGTGAATCATCATTGAAAAGAGATGGTGTAAGGCAACCTGGTGTGAAGAAGAATCTGCCAAGCTCTTCGTATAACTTATCAGGTGTGTTTTTATGAAGCTTTACAGAGAGAATAGGCTGAGGCAGATTCATATCGTAATATGCATCAAGAAGAGCATAAGTTGAAAGGTTAGTAAGGTCGTTTCCATCAACATCTCTGCCACTTACAATAAGGTTCTGTGAAATAGCCCAGCTTCTGTCTGCTACGTTGAAGAACACAAGGAAATGCTTGAAAAGTGCTGCAGTTTCTTCCCTTGAAAGGTTATCCTTTGCTCTGTATGGCTCAAAGATTCTGTCTGCATTACCAACAGAGAATGCAAATGGGTTGGGAGCCTGCTCGAGACACATAATCTCCCATAAAAGCATAAAGCTCTGTATTGCCTCATAAAGAGTTTCGCAAGGCTCATATGGAACTTTAGCTAGAGTATCTGAAAGGAGAGTAAGCTGTTCCTTTCTTTCTCCCTCAGCGTTAGCTAACATTTCGTCTGCTATAGCCTTGTAACGCATTGTAAGAATAAGAACGCAATCAAGAGCTATTTCCATAGCCTCATAATTTTTTATTTGCTCATCGCTTGCTGTTTTCTTTTTTTCTGCAATGTCATTAAGCATAGCCTTAACGCCATACTTTAAAGCATAGCGCATATCAGGAATAAGGTGGCCTGTAACCTGCTCAATAAAGTATGCAACCTCGCCTGTATGGTTTTCGCATGACTCATATACCTTTGAAAGTGATTTTATATAGTCGCTCTGTTTATCGAGCTCACGAAGAGCGTTTATTCTTTCCTGTGTGAATTCAGGTGTTGGATCAATATCGTTGTAAACTGCAGTAGGGTCGCAATAGCCTGCAAAGGTTTCAACGCGGAAGGATGGGTTAATAAGAGCATAGCTTCGTGCAAATGCATCTCTTTGAGTGCCTGCGAAAATAGCAGAATCACTTATTGAAAGGGGAAGCACCTTTATAGCCTCGCGGAATTTTTCTGCCGCTTTATTCATAGGTGGAAGATTTTTATATTTTTCTTCTGCCTTCTGCTCCTCTTCTTTGATAATAAACCAACCTTCAAGATGGTTTATAGCACGCTCTTCCTTAAAAAGCTCTTTTGCCATTTCTGTTGTTTTTTCAGGATTGAATTTATACATAAAATCACCTCAGGTGTTTATAAGTTTCAAGTTGTTTTTTTCTAATTCGTTCTTTAAAATTTTTACATCATCGGAAGAAACAAAGCCATCAGTAACGGTATATTCCTCACCGATTTCTTTATATTTATCTTTACCGAATTCGTGGTAGGTAAGAATTTCAAAAAACAGAGTTTCATTTTTACTTTCTTCTTGTAGTAATTTGAAAAAATCTGTAAAGGCTTTTGCGTTATCTTCACCGCAGTTAAAGAATTTAATAAGCGGTATTCTTACAAGCAAAGGCTTTCCGTTTTTTACTCTAAACATAAGATTTTGTTTGATTGTTTCAAGGTCTCCGCCACATATTTCTTTTAATTTTTCTGCATCTGGAGATTTGAAATCTGCAATCATATAGTCAATTTCTTGGAAAAGCTCTTCGCAATCCGGTAAAGAAGCGTTTGTTTCAATACAGGTGGAAATGCCTTTGCTTTTCAAATCTTTTATTGCGTTTAAAACAGCATCTTTTTGTAAGGAAACTTCGCCGCCTGTAAAGGTTACACCGCCACCATCAATAAAAATCATACGGGCATTTTCTGCTTCTTTTATGACCTCTTCAACAGGTGTAGGCGAGAGCGTTTCGTTTCTTTTTAGTCCCTCGGGATTAGAGCACCAGGGACAAAGCATATTGCACCCTGCAAGGTGGTACACAAGGCGG
>CAJGCL010000095.1 GCA_904501675.1 Clostridiaceae bacterium | reverse complement strand
GATACTGTTCTCCTTGCAGGTAAAGGACACGAAACATATCAGGTAATAGGTAAAGAACGTGTTCACTATGATGAGCGCGAGGTTGTGGCAGAGATTCTTGGAATCTGAAATCACAGTGGGTGATGTGTATGAAGAAACTTTTAATTAAATCAATAGCAGAGTTTTGTAACGGACAATGCAATATTGACGGATATATCAACAAAATATCAACAGATAGCCGCGATATTGATGAAAACACATTGTTTGTTGCTCTTATAGGTGAACGCTTTGATGCTCACGATTTTATTCCTGATGTGCTTTCTAAAGGTGCAAAGGCAGTTGTGTGCAGTAAAAAAGTG
The DNA here is from genome assembly GCA_904501675.1 of Clostridiaceae bacterium. Taxonomy (GTDB): domain Bacteria; phylum Bacillota; class Clostridia; order Oscillospirales; family Acutalibacteraceae; genus DTU089. Next base: position 7,245 of record CAJGCL010000095.1, on the reverse strand, counting down.
TGCGATGATGAAAGACTAATTCTTGTAGATGATACAGGGGAGGCTCTTCTTCGTATTGCTCACGGTTATAGAAAAACATTCGAAATACCTTTTGTTGCCCTTACGGGAAGTGTAGGTAAAACTACAACAAAGGGTATGGTATATGCGGTAGTTAAGCAAAAGTTCAATACACTTCGCACCGCAGGAAATCTTAATAACGAAATTGGCGTGCCAAAAACACTTTTTTGCCTTGAGGAATACCACCAGGCGGCAGTTATTGAAATGGGTATGAATCATTTTGGTGAAATCTCCCGTCTGTCAAAAACAACTGAGCCTGATATTGCATGTATTACTAATGTTGGTACAGCACATATTGAAAATTTAGGCTCCCGTGAAGGAATTCTTAAGGCAAAAACAGAAATACTTGACGGTATGAAAAAAGGCTCACCGCTTATAATAAATGGTGATAACGAGTTGCTTTCTCAGTATGAAAATAAGGATTATAAAATAATCCGTTTCGGTATTGATGGGGATAATCTTCATATGAAAGCAACCGATATAAAACCGGATTCTCAAGGCAGCACATTTGTTGCTCACTACAATGGTGAAAAAGCAGAGGTTTATGTACCTGCGGTTGGTATCCATAATGTTTATAACGCTCTTTGCGCAATGTGCGTTGGTGTGGAGCTTGGCTATACTCTTGAAGAAGCTGCTGAGGGAGTAAAATATTTTGAATCAGAGGGTATGCGCCAAAAAATCACAGAATTTAAGGGTATGACCTTTATAGAAGATTGCTATAATGCAAATCTTGACAGTATGTGCGCTTCTCTCGAAACTTTAAAAACCTTGAAAAAAGCGCGTAGCATAGCCGTTCTTGGCGATATGCTTGAGCTTGGCGAATTCAGCGCCAAGGCCCATTATCAGGTAGGCGAAAAGGCGTATGATACAGGTTGCGATATAGTACTCACATACGGTGAAGATGCGGTAAATATTGCAGATGCAGTTATTAATGCTGGTGGTAAAGCCGAAGCATATAAAGATAAATCGGAACTTACCGCTTATCTTATGGGTATACTTAAAGAAAATGATACCATTCTGTTTAAAGGGAGCAGAGGTATGAAAATGGAAGAAATCTTTGATTATATCTATAAAAATATGTACTAAAACTTGTTTTCTGTTCCTATTTAAGGTAAAATAAAGATAGAAAATAAGGTACATAAGGAGAACGTGAAATGAACATTATTGTTGCTTGTATAGTTGCTGCGGTTATTGCTTTTGCAATTTCCTTCGGTTTAGGCTATGTGGTAATACCTTTTCTTCATAAACTTAAATTCGGTCAGACTATTCTTGATATAGGTCCCAAGTGGCACAAGAATAAACAAGGTACTCCTACGATGGGCGGTATTCTCTTTGTTGTAGGTACTGTAGTAGCCTTTGTTGCAGTAGTTCTTGTTGATAAAATAATGGGTGGAGATATTGTTGCATCCGTTTCCGACGGTGCTCAGAGTGAGATACTCAATAACGTTGTTTCTGCTCAGGCTGCATCTAATAAAATCAAGGTCTGGAGCGGTCTTGTAATGGCTCTCGGCTTTGCATTTATAGGTTTCCTTGATGACTACATAAAGGTTGTAAAAAAGCGCAACCTTGGTCTCACCATTAAGCAGAAAACAGTGCTTCAGGTTATTTTGATGGTAGGCTATTTGCTTACTCTCTTTATAAATGACCCAACAGGAGCAACATTTATTCCTTTCGTTGGTATGGTAGAAACAAAGTTCTTCTTCTGGATTCTTGGCTTTGCAGTTATTTATGCAACTACCAACGCAGTGAACTTTACCGATGGTGTTGACGGTCTTTGTGGCTCAGTTACTCTTACAGCCGCTCTCAGCTTTATTGCAATAGCAGGTCTTCGTAACTGTCTCGGTATAAGTCTTATGTCAGCTGCTCTTGCAGGTGGTCTTGTTGGTTACCTTATTTGGAACTGGCATCCTGCAAAGGTTATGATGGGCGACTTAGGCTCAATGTTCTTGGGTGGTCTTGTTGTAGCCTTCAGCTACGCAGTTGATTGTCCTATAATAATTCTTCTTACAGGTATCATTTACGTAATTGAGTTTGCATCAGATATTATTCAGATAGGTTATTTCAAGCTTACTCACGGTAAACGAATTTTCAAAATGGCTCCTATCCACCATCATTTCGAAATGTGTGGTTGGAAAGAGGTTAAGATTGTTAAAATTTTCAGTCTCATAAATCTTGTCGGTGGTGTTATAGCGGTGCTTCTTGTGCATTTCGGCGCACCACAGTAAAACAGTAAACTATTTTCAGGAAAGGTGTTGTAGTCTTATGCCAAAGAAAAATATGGCAAAGGATTTTTTAATAAAAAACGGTATGGATGTTCCGTTCTTTATAATAATGCTTGTTGTATTGGCAGTAGGCCTTGTAATGCTCCTTTCCGCAAGTTACATTTATTCTTTCCATTTATCACCTAATGGTGATAGCCTGTATTATTTTAAAAGGCAGACAGGTATTGCCATATTTGGCGTAATACTTATGTGGTTTGGTTCCCACCTTAACTATAAATATTTAAGTCTTGTTTCCACTTTAGGTTGGTTAGGCTCTCTCGTTCTTCTTTTTGTAACAGTTCTCAAGGGTGGCGGAGATATAAACCGTTGGATATATATTGGTCCTATCGGTTTCCAGCCTTCTGAACTTGCAAAGTTTTTCCTTATTATCTTTCTTGCTTATGGTCTTAATAAGGACCGCAAAAAGATTTTAAGCAACAAGTCTTCTCAGGCTCCATGGGCTGTGAAAATTACTGAACTTACAAAAGGTTCAATTAAAATCACATCTGCAACATCAACGCTTTTCTTCTATGCATTTATTGTGGCATTTACCGCGGGTATGGTGCTTATAGGAAGCCACCTTTCAGGTGCTATTCTTATAATGCTTATCGGTATAACAATGCTCTGGATGGGAGAGTGTAAGGCAAGCTGGTTTGCAATAGGTGGTGTTGTTGCACTTATTGTTCTTGTATATGTTATTTTTAATTATGAAGACCTTCCTTTGAAGGAGTATATGATAGAGCGTATAAGAGCATGGCGTATAAAGGATTATCAGCCTGATGATGCCCGTTGGCAGATAAACCACTCTCTTTATGCCCTCGGTTCAGGTGGTCTTTTAGGTGCAGGCATAGGTAATTCAAAGCAGAAATACCTTTATGTTTCAGAGTGCCATACAGACTTTATCTTCTCAATTATAGGCGAGGAGTTAGGTTTTGTTGGTTGCGTAATGATTCTTATTCTCTTTGGTGTTCTTATATGGCGTGGAATTTATATAGGCATGAGAGCAAGAGACCGTTTTGGTGCCCTTCTTGCTTTTGGTATGACATCTCAGCTTGCCTTACAGGTGGTTTTCAATATAGCGGTTATTACAGATACCGTGCCTAACACAGGTATTCCGCTTCCTTTCTTCAGTTATGGTGGTACGGCTTTGTTTATTACTCTGGCAGAAATGGGTGTAATCCTTTCCGTATCCCGTCAGGCAGATTTGAAAAAAGTATATTCAATGAAACGAGCAAAAGCAAAAGATTAAAATAACTTAAGTTTAAAGGATGGTGTGATTTATGAAAGTTCTGATAGCGGCAGGCGGCACAGGTGGCCATGTTAATCCCGCTCTTGCGGTAGCAGGTGAAATTAGAAAAAGATATCCGGATGCAGAAATCTGCTTTGTAGGTACTGCAGACAGAATAGAAGCAAAGATCGTTCCTGCGGCAGGATATCCTTTAAAAACAATTGAAATAAGCGGGTTCAAGAGAGGTTTCTCTCCTGCAGAAATAAAAGCGAATATTAAAACTGTAATAAGGCTTGCAAAAAGCTCGGGTGCAGTTAAAGAAATAATAAGTGAATTCAAACCTGATGTAGCAATCGGTTTCGGTGGATATGTAAGCGGTCCTGTTATAAGAATGGCAGCAAAAATGGGTGTACCTACCGCCATTCACGAACAAAACGCTTATCCTGGTGTAACAAACAAGGCGCTTGCTGAAAAAGTGGATGTTGTTATGCTTACATCCGAGGATGCGAAAAAACATCTTAAGTGTAAAAACGAGCCTGTTATAACAGGTCTTCCAATCCGTGGAGAGATTCTTGAGGCAGACCCTGTTAAATCACGTGAGGAGTTAGGTTTTAACGATAATCCTATAATCCTTTCAATGGGTGGCTCTTTGGGCTCGAGAGAAATAAATAAGGCTATTGTTGATGTTATTGCTTCTCATATGCATGATAATAATTATAATTTTATAGTATCTACAGGTCAGAATGGTGTGTGGGTGCCCGATAAATTAAGAGACAGAGGCATTGAAACAGATAAATCACCAAATATTCAGATTAGATCATACATAAATGATATGGAACGTTGTCTTTCTGCAGCAGATGTAGTTATTTGTCGTGCAGGTGCATCCTCTCTTTCTGAGATTCAGGCTTTAGGCAAACCTTCAATTCTTATTCCTTCACCAAACGTTACTGAAAATCATCAGTATCACAATGCAATGGCTCTTGTTAATAAAGGTGCGGCAGTGATTATTGAGGAAAAAGACCTTACGGGCAAGGTGTTGGGTAACGCGATTGATAACCTTGTGAAGGATGAAAAACGGTATAGTCAGATAAGCGCAAATGCTAGTGAAATGGCTGTTGTAGATGCAACAAACCGTATTTGTGATATTGTTGTGGGTCTTATTAAAAATTAAATCAATATTTAACCATTTTTATAAAATTGCATATTATGTAGCGTTAAGTCTTTTCATGTGAAAGGAGCGCGCTGTATGCAGAGCTTCATTGTAAATGGTGGTAGAAGGTTAAATGGTAGTCTTAGGGTACAGGGCTCAAAAAATAGTGCCCTGCCCATTCTTGCTGCCACGCTTCTTGTTAAAGGTAAAAGCGTCATACATAATGTTCCGGATTTATCGGATATACGGTGCACCCTTGGAATATTGAAAAATCTAGGGTGCTCTGTTTCTAGAGAGAGTGGCACAGTTTACGTTGATTCTTCGTGTGCCTCAGGCTACGAAATACCTGAATCACTTATGCGTGAAATGCGCTCGTCTGTTGTATTCCTTGGCGCTATTATAGGCAGTCATGGCAAAGCGGTAATATCAACACCTGGTGGGTGTGAAATAGGCTTAAGACCGATTGATCTGCATCTTTATGCTATGAAACGCCTTGGCGTTGAAGTTAATGAGGGCTCAGGCAGACTTTGTTGTAGTACATCGGGGCTTGAAGGTGGAAAAATAACCTTATCTTTTCCTAGTGTGGGTGCTACCGAAAACGCGGTTTTAGTGGCAACTACAGCCAAGGGAATAACTACTATAGTGAATTGCGCAAGAGAACCAGAAATTAGTGATTTGTGCGAATTTCTTAATAAATGTGGTGCAAGAATCAGTGGTGCAGGCGAAAGCATAATAACTGTTGAAGGTGTTAATGCTCTTCATAATGCTGAGCATTCCGTTATCTGTGATAGAATAGTTGCTTCCACATACCTTGTTGCAGGAGCTGTTTCGGGAGGCGATGTTGAGCTTCTTAATACTGAACCTCACCACCTTAATTCTGTGCTTCCGCTTCTTGAAGAGGCAGGGTGCGATATTCGTGTCAAATGTAAATCTATACGCATAAAAGCCACGGGCAGATTGAACCGTATTGATAAAATTATTACACAACCTTATCCCGGTTTCCCGACAGATTCGCAAGCATTATTTACAACTCTTGCTTCTGTGGCAGAGGGAACAAGTGTTATTGTTGAAAATATTTTTGAAAGCCGTTTTAAACATGTGCCGGAGCTTGTACGCATGGGTGCAAAAATACGTACAGAAGGCAGAGTTGCGGTAGTTGAAGGTGTTAGACGCCTTTATGGTGCAGAGGTTCAGGCGCAAGATTTAAGAGGTGGCGCGGCCTTGGTGCTTGCGGGTATTTGTGCCGACGGAACAACAGAAGTATTAAATACAGAGTTTACAGACAGAGGTTACGAAGATTTTGAAAATTGCCTTTGCTCTTTAAATGCAGATGTTTACAGAAAGGTTAAGAAGGATGGAGCAATCAAGAAAAAAAACTGCTAGGCGCTCTCAAACCAAGATAATTCCACCTAAAAAGAAGGTGGAAAATCTTTCAAGGGATGAAGTGCGTTCCATAAACAAAAAGAGAATAAGAAGAAAAAGAAAAATAAAAAAGATAGCTTCACTTTTTCTTTTGACTTTTATAGTTGCTTGCGTTGGTGTTCTACTTGCTCTTACTGTTTTCTTTAAGATAAAAACAGTTAATATTGCAGGTGCTAAGGTTTATGCTGATAGCAGAATTTTAGCTGAAAGCGGTATTGAAACAGGGGAAAGTCTTTTTAGTGTGAATGAAGATAAATTAAATAAGGTTCTTCCACAGAAACTTCCATACATAAAATCAATTAAGATTGTAAGAAAACTTCCCGACACACTTACAATTGAAGTTACTGCAACAAGAGAAACAGCAGCTTTCCCTCAGGAAACAGGCTATGTGCTTGTAGACGAAACGGGTAAGGTGCTTAATAAAAATGCTTCAATGATTCGCGAAAATGTAGCGTTGATAAGTGGTGTTCAGCCCAAAAATATTGTTGAGGGCGAAAAAATCTCAGTGGGTAAAGAGGATATAAATAAGGATTTTTCTACTGTACTTTCTACCCTTAAATCAAGTGGCTTCAAAGGCGTAACAGAAATTATATTGACCGAAAAAGGCGAATTCAAACTTATCTACGAAGATAGAATTACCATTAAATTGGGTTCAATGGAAAATCTGGATTTGAAACTTCAGCGTGCAAAAGTAGCAATTGACAAAGAAAATCGCATAAATCCTTATTCTGAGGGCGTGCTTGACCTGAAAACAGAGCCTTACGCTTATTTTAAAAACGGAGCAGAGGAAGAGGTTACAAAATCACCTGTTTACGTTACAGATGAAGAGGGCAATGTTGTTACAGATGTCAATGGTGAGCTTGTTACAGTTTCGCTCACCGAAGAGGTTGACGAATCTTCAGGCGAGCAGGAATAGTTCAAAATACAATATTATTGTCAAAAATCCTAAAAAATACAAAAAAATACTTGCTATTGTCTTGATACTGTGATAATATTTAAGGGATATAGTATGTATAACTATAAGTGAACATAAAGTATAAATTTGGAGGAATTAAAATGAACTTTGAAATTTCCAATGATTTTGAAGATGTTACTCAGATTAAAGTAATCGGTGTCGGTGGTGGCGG
>CAJGCL010000094.1 GCA_904501675.1 Clostridiaceae bacterium | reverse complement strand
GATAAAAATAATGATTTAAGTGAAACTGAGTGTGAAGGCGATAGCCTTGTGCTTAACCCACGCTCTGTTACAACTGTGGTATGGAAAAATGAAGGATAAGATTATAGATTTATTTACTTCTTTAAAAAAATATTGGAAAACTGCCCCTGAAGGAAGATTTGTTTCATTTAAAGAGATAGCTTCCCTTGCAGTAGGTGGTATAGGTATAAAGTTTATTGTGTATTGCGTAAACACAATGATTCTTAGCGTTGGTAATACCCTTATAGGTAATACTATTGGTATTCCACCAACAGCAATATACGCAATTTATATTTTAAGTGTAATATCAGGCTTCCCTCTTACAGCTCTCAGAGCAAAAATGATAGACAGTACTCGCAGTATGAAGGGTAAATACCGCCCGTATATTATCACAATGGGTATTCCAACCGTGATTTTGGGTACAGGCTTTATTCTTATGCCATATGAAAATATGAGTATGGTAACAAAATGTGTTGTAGTTCTGTTGTTTAATATCGGTTTTCAGTTCTTCTATAATTTCCTGCTTGATGCTAACGACAGTATTGTTAATGTGCTTTCGCCAAACTCTATTGAAAGAACAGATATTTATGCGGTGAAATCAATAATAGAAAACATTTCACCATCTATAGCAAGTATTTTTCTTCCTATAGTTGCAAGGCTTATAACAGGGGATAATACCCTTTACGATATGAGAGTTTACAGAGTGCTGTATCCACCAATGCTTGTTGTAGGCTTCCTTATTTCCGTGCTCATTTATGTAAATACCAAGGAACGTATTGTTCAACCTAAAAACAGAGTTATTCAGATTGGTTTTATTGACGCTTTAAAAGCAGTTGCAGGTAATAAATATTTCTGGATAGTTTCTCTTGCAGGGTGGATAGGCTTCCTTGAAGGCTCCTTCGGTACAATTCTTGGTTGGCTTTATAACTATCGCGAAGCTTGCAGTGCAGGACAATATGCAGTTATAACCGCTATTGTTGGTAATGCATCTTTATGGCCAAATATTTTCGGACCTGTGCTTATAAGGCGCTTTGGTAAAAAGAGAGTTCTTATATTCAGTAACGTTATGAATATTATTTTCATAGCCTTAATGCTCCCTGTTATAAAAATGCAGGGGCAGAGTATGATATGGGTTTTAGTTGCATTTATATTTGTAAATCAGCTTCTAACATCTCTTGGTCACTTTATGAACCCAAGTCTTAATGCAGATATCCGCGACTATCAGCAGTATATAACAGGCCACCGCATAGATGGTATGTTTTCTGCAGTTGGCTTAATCGGTAGCGTAATAACTCTTGCTACAAGCGCTGTGCTTCCTGCAATTTATGAAAAAGCAGGTCTTAATGCTCAAAAGGCAGTGGAGCTTGGCTACAGTGCAGATAATGTGTATGATGTGCTTTATAACGTGGATTTGTTCCAGTCAATCTGCTCCGTGCTTATTATTGCTTCCGTAGTAGGTGCGACGCTTAATGTTATACCCTTCTTCTTCTACGATTTAACAGAGGTTAAGCAAAAGGCAATGGTAGAGGTTTTAAGACTCCGCGCATATTTTGAGGATAAAGCGTCAGGCTCTGTAAGCGCTGAAAATCAACAGGAGGCAGAGGATATAATAGCTAATGCTGTTACAAACCATAACAGCGAACCTGTGGCAATAACAAAGGGTATGTCGAAAACAGAAAAGAGGCTTATGCGCATCTGTAACGAAAACATTGAAATTGCTAAAACTGTTTGGGACGAAATCAATTATTTCAACACGGATTTAGGAAGAATGGAATATGAGATTTCAAAAAAGATAGTTGATGCAGGTGAAAACAATTTCCTTAATGAATTTAGGGCTGTTAAAGCGTTGTTGCCATTGTGCGAAGGCAATAAAGAGTTTATAAGAAAAACAAAATCTCAGATTCACGATTTCCAGATTGCAGAGAAAACAACTCGCGAGCATTTTCCTAATGGTGTGGTTGAATTTGATGACGCTATATTTACTGACTTGTTTGATGAAGCGGACAAAATAGAAATTGCTATTAATGATGTTATTAACTCAATTAAACAAGGTAAGGAAGAAAAAACACCTGTAGATAATCTTAAAGCTGAATTAAAGTCTTTAAGAAAACAACAGGCGGAAAATGAACTTTCCATAAAACACGTTACAAAGGAAAATGCGCTTTATATAAGAGCGGTTAAGCCTTATATAAATGCGAAAAAATGTGTGGAAAAATACGAAAACTATAAAGGTTTGAAAATATGAAGGATAAGAAAGTTATACAAAAAATAACTCTTTCAGCAATGTTTACAGCATTAGCGTTTGTGCTCCCGTTTTTTACAATGCAGATAGAGAAAATAGGCGATATGCTTTGCCCTATGCATATTCCTGTAATCCTTTGCGGATTCATTTGTGGGGCGCCATGGGGTTTGTTGGTCGGCGTTATTTCACCGTTGCTCCGTTCACTTATTATGACAATGCCCCCTATGTTTCCCACAGCAATATGTATGGCGTTTGAGCTGGGCACATATGGTCTTGCAGCAGGGCTGTTATATAACGCCTTGCCCAAGAAGAAACCTTACATATATGTTTCCCTTGCCGGAGCAATGGTTACAGGTAGAATCGTATGGGGAATAGCACGAATCGTATTGTTGGGTTTTGATTTCAGTAAGTTCGGCTGGTCTGCTTTCTGGGCAGGGGCAGTGCTTAATGCAATTCCCGGAATAATTGTTCAAATTCTTCTTATTCCTGTGGTAGTTATAGCGCTTGAAAAGGCAAATTTTCTCAATAATAAGTAAGTTTCTAAATTCTAAAAAAACCTTGCAAAATATATCTATATGTGATATTATGTTTTGCGTTATCCGGGTGTAGCGCAGTTGGTAGCGCACTTGACTGGGGGTCAAGGGGTCGTGAGTTCAAGTCTCGTCACTCGGACCAAAATATGATGTAGCCTTTTGGCTACATCATATTTTTTTATCTCAAAAGGGGCGAGACTTGAAAAGGAGGGAGCATAGCCTGCTATGCGGAAGAAAACAGTCCGGTGGACTGTTTTCGCTGACGTGTGCGTGTCGGCGACAGAGTCGCCGAGCAAGTCTCGTCACTCGGACCAAAATTAAGCATAGCCTTTCGGGCTATGCTTAATTTTTTTTACCTCGAAAGTGGCGAGACTTGAAACCGACAATCCTGATTTCAAATCTCCCGTATTGAATTTTTTCAAATGCTTGGTATAATAAAAATAACAAGAATTTTTAGGAGAACGATTATGGAAGTAAGATTTATAAAACCTGAAGAAGCTGTAGATTATCTTAAGGTGTCTGCCGCATCATTTATCTGGAAATTCGATAAAGAAGTGGATAAGGAAGTTGAAATGCCTGTTCTTGGGGCTTTCCACGAAGGCAAGCTTATTGCAGGTATGGAAGTATTCAATTTAAAGTGTAATTACTGTGGAAACCCTATAAATATGCTTGTTCTTGACGGCATATGCAGTCAGCCTGAGTGCCGCAGAATGGGCGGGGTAAGGGTAATGTTTGATGAAATCGGAAAAAGAGCCGTTGAAAACGATATTGTGATAGGCTTCCTTTCTCCTTTTTCAATTTCATATTATGAAAAATTCGGTTATGCAAATCTTAACCGTACATTCGCAATCAAAGTTCCTTTTAATAATCTTCACCATATTCCACGCAACAATGACGTTGAGCTTTATACATGTGAGCAGTTCGCTGAGCTTTGCGAATTGTATAATAAATGCGCTTTAAAAGAAAATCTTACTACAATCAGACAAGATGAAAGGCTTTTCTGCCACAAATCTCTTGAAAATGCAGAATATACATACATTCACCGCAATACATCAGGCATAGCAGACGGATATGTTCGTTTTGTTGTAAATCGTCCCGATGAGCTTGTCGTAAAGGAATTGTTTGTTCTTACTCCAGATGCGCTTAAAGGAATTATCGGCTTTTTGCGCAACTACGACGGCATCGTAAAAACTCTTGTTGTAAACAAGCAGTATCAGGGCTCGCATTTCTCTTGCCTTGTTGACAGAATTGATGGCGTAAAATACGAGTATAGCGGCAGTATTGCGGCGAGAATATATAACCTTAAAAAACTCCTTGAAAATAATGAATATCCACAAGAATATGGAAAATTCAGCATATTAAGCCTTGATGATTTAGAGCAGAATAAAGGTATATTTGACGTTGAATATGAGAATGGTAAAGCAATCGTTACTCAAAGATTTGACGGTGATTACGATATTTCTCTTACTGCGCCTGCAGCGGCAAGGCTTCTCCTTGCAGGTGAAGGTCATTCGGCACAGACCGCGGTTTTCATAGATGGTGTTGAAATTAAAGGCGATGCAGACGATTTATTCAGAGCCTTCCCTCACCGTCCAACGCATTTTACAGATAGTTTATGGTCAATATAACAGGTGATAAAATGAACAACGTTGATTTTTTTAAAAACGCAGGTTATGGAATGATGATGCATTTTGGTCTTTATTCCATTCTTGGCGGTGAATATAAAGGTAAATTCGGTGATAACTATGCCGAATGGATAGGCTCCCATTTTGCAATTCCTACTAAGGAATATGAGCAGCTGGCAAAGGTTTTTAACCCTATATATTTTAATGCAGATGAAATAATTTCTCTTGCAAAGGAATGCGGAATGAAATACTTTGTTGTTACAACAAAGCATCATGACGGTTTCGCTCTTTTTCATTCCAAGGTTGATAAATATAACGTGGTAGACGCTACACCATTTAAAAGAGATATAATCGGAGAGCTTGCAGAAGCCTGTCAGAAGTATGGTATAAAGCTTGGTTTTTATTATTCACAGGATTTAGACTGGCACGAAAAGCATGGCGGTGGCTACCTTTCAAACCATATCGGTTGCTCAGGGGTAACCTGGGATAACAGCTGGGATTTTCCAAATCCTGAAGAAAAGGATTTTTCAATCTGTTTTGAAAACAAAATTCTTCCTCAGGTTGAGGAGATTATGACAAACTACGGCGATGTTTTCCTCGCGTGGTTTGATGTGCCTATGACATTGACAGGTGAACAGAGCAAGCGTATTTATGATACTGTTAAACGCTTACAGCCTGATTGCCTTATCAATTCTCGTCTTGGCAATGGTGCGTATGACTATGTTTCTCTCGGAGATAATGAAATTCCTAAATGTAAAGAGGAATGGGAAAAGCTGTGTTCAGTTCCTGAAAGCAGCATAAACTACCAGAGCATCGACGGCTTTAAGCCAAGTAAATACGGGTTGTATGAATCTGCCTGTACCCTTAATAATTCATGGGGCTTTTCATACCGCGACCACAACTGGAAATCACCCGAGGAGCTTTATAAAAACAAAAAGCACCTTAATGATTTAGGCATAAATTACCTTATAAATGTAGGTCCCGACCATCTTGGAAGAATACCGGGACCATCAATTGAGATATTAAGAAAAGTAGCGGGAATGGATAAATAAAGTTTAGTGCAAAATAAACCAAGGTGTCTGCGAAGCGTATAATTGCGACGCAGACACTTTTTGTAATACTGTAGCTATTTTTTAATTATTTTCGTTCCGCTATAATAATGCTCTAAAATATCCTTGTAGCTATAGCCGTTTTCTGCAAGATAATTTGCACCATACTGGCTCATGCCTATTCCGTGTCCGTAACCTGAAACATTGAAGGTTACGGCATTTTTTGTTGTTTTTACAGTAAATGTGGGACTTCTTAAGGAAAAGGCTTTTCGTATTTCTTCTCCCGTCAATTCTTTACCGCCAACGGTGATTTTCAAAACTGTTCCTGAAAGTGATTTTTTTGTGATTTTAACTGAGGTTTTTAAATCTGAAAGTTTCTCTTTATCTGATCCCAGTTTTTCTGCAATTTTTATAAACTCGTTTTTAGAAAACGAAACTGTTGAAGTATATGTAGGGGAGAGTGTATCTCCTTCGCTATCTACGCTAACAAGATAAGGCACCTTTGTACCCCAAAGGTTCTCTGCATCTTCTGTTTTCCCGTTTGAAATAGCGCAGAATGCAGCAACGCATAGCTGATTTTTATAGTAAAGCGCTTCGCCCTCAACATCTTCAACTGCCTTCTGCAGTTTTTTCTCATATTTTTCAAAATCCTTGCCCCATTTTTCTTTTCTTTGGTCAGCATCAATATACCCTTGGTGAACTGTAGTATCATCAGATATATCGCCGTTTTTTTCTGTTCCAAGATTCTTTTGCCTGAGGGCGTTGGTGTAGCAAGCAACGGCTTGGGCTTTCAACGCTTCTTCGTTGTAGGCGAGAGGCATTTCGGCTGCAACGCTACCGCATACATATTCAAAAAATGTTATCTTTTCTGCTTTGTTATTTACAGTCCTGAAAACAGAAATAGTTTCAGGAGATTTTGTTTGTTGATTATCAGTAACTGTAGTTTGTTCGGTGGTAAGCTGGGTAGTGTTTTCGGGTGCAGAGGAGGGCTCTGCCATAGCCAAAGGTATAAAAAGAATGGAAATTGCACAAAAAAGTATTAAAATCAAGTAGTTTTTCATATAATCACTATCCTTTATTTTCTTAAAGTTTTATTGACATTAAAGCTGATATGTTATAAAATAATATGAATTATTATTTAGCGGTATGACATAAGAAAGATAGTAAGGAGTGATAATATGCATTCATACATAAAGCCTGTAGCGGAAGGTGAATTTTCTGCGCTTTGTCAGGAATTAAAAGAATACAGCTCCATAAGTCCCGATTATTTTGACAGATTTGAGGTTAAAAGAGGCCTTAGAAACCGCGATGGAAGCGGTGTTATGGCAGGACTTACAAAGGTTTGCTCTGTTGAAGGTTATTATATTGACGATGGCGAGCGTAAGCCTGTTGATGGTAAACTTATTTACCGCGGTGTAAATATTAACGACATTGTTGATGGATGTATTAAAGATAACCGCTTCGGTTATGAAGAAACTGCATGGCTTCTTCTTTTCGGACATCTTCCAACAGCAGATCAGTTGAAGAAGTTCAATAAAATTCTTGGTGAATGCCGTGAGCTTCCTGAAGATTTTATTGAAGATATGATTATGAAAGCCCCTTCACCAAACATTATGAACAAGCTTGAAAGAAGCGTGCTTTCACTTTATTCGTACGACGATAATCCTGACGATATTTCAATTGAAAATGTTCTTCGTCAGAGCGTTCAGCTTATAGCTCAGCTTCCAACAATTATGACATATGCTTATCAGGTAAAGCGCAGATACTACCTTAAAAAGAGTATGTATCTTCACCCTGTTAAGCCTGAGCTTTCAACAGCAGAAACAATTCTTTACAATACACGTTCGAACCGCAAGTTTACAGACGAGGAAGCGAAGCTTCTCGATATCTGTATGATTCTTCATGCTGAGCACGGTGGCGGTAACAACTCTGCTTTTGCAACAAGAGTGCTCTCCTCAAGCGGAACAGATACATATGCAGCGATTTCTGCCGGTATAGGCTCTCTTAAGGGTCCTCGCCATGGTGGTGCTAACCTTAAGGTTGCAGAAATGATGAATTATCTTAAAGCAGAGGTTTCTGATATTACAGATGAAGGTCAGGTTGCTGACTTCCTCAGAAAGCTTAT
>CAJGCL010000093.1 GCA_904501675.1 Clostridiaceae bacterium | reverse complement strand
ATGGAAGAGTTCCCATACACAATCCGTGTTGTATCAGAAGTTCTTTCTTCAAACGGTTCAACATCACAGGGTTCAGTTTGTGGTTCAACTCTTTCTCTTATGGCTGCAGGCGTTCCGATTAAAGCTCCTGTTGCAGGTATCTCCTGCGGTCTTATCTCTGAAGGCGACCGCTTCATGACAATGGTTGATATTCAGGGTCTTGAAGACTTCTTCGGCGATATGGACTTCAAGGTAGCAGGTACAAAGAACGGTATCACAGCTATCCAGATGGACCTTAAGGTTCACGGTCTTACTCCTGAAATTATTAAGGAAGCATTCGAGAAGACATACAAGGCTCGTATGTATATCCTTGACGAAATCATGAATCCTGTTATCGCAGAGCCAAGAAAAGAGCTTTCAGCATATGCTCCAAAGCTTCTCACAACTAAGATTGATGTTGAAAAGATTGGCGACGTTATCGGTAAGCAGGGTAAGGTTATTCAGAAAATCTGCGCAGAATGCAACTGTAAGGTTGACGTTGAGGAAGATGGTACAATCTTCGTTACAGCTGTTGACATCAACGATGCAAACCGCGCTCTTGATATTATCAACACAATCGCTAATGACCCAGAGGTTGGCGCTATATACAACGGTGTTGTTACAAGACTTATGAGCTTCGGCGCATTTGTTGAAATCGCTCCAGGTAAAGAAGGCCTTGTTCATATCTCAAAGCTTGATGTTAAGAGAGTAGAAAAGGTTGAAGATTGCGTAAACGTTGGCGACCAGATTATGGTTAAGGTTACAGAAATCGACGATCAGGGCAGAATCAATCTTTCAAGAAGAGATGCTCTTATTGAGGTTGAAGGCCTTGTTCCTGAAAACGACGACGAGCCTCAGAGAGAACGCCGTTCAAGAAAACCTTTCAACAAGAAAAGAGACTAATTAAAAGTTAAGCTCCTTGCAGATAATCTGCAAGGAGCTTTTTTAAAATTAGGAATTAAGGGGATGCTACGCTTCCGAACATTATACGCTTCGCGAAGCTTATAATCCCTGTTTGCTTTAGCAAATAGGGATGGGGACCGCGTCAGCGGTGGTGGTTAGTTCTCTTCCCTCTATTCTTCATTTGAATATTCGCTAAGCTCTGGCATCTGGCAACTGGCAGCTAATTGCTATTTGCTATATCTTTCATCGCCTTCCCCTACGATTTACGTTTTTTTTATTAGTTGCTTTTTTATTACGTGCATTTTGCGGAGCTTTCTTTTTTGCCTGTTCAACTCTGTCTTTATATGACGGCTTGACAAGGCATTTTTTGTCGTAGCCTATAAGGTCTTCGCGGTGGCATTTTTTGAGCGCTGTGCGCACAAGGTCTGCATTTTTAGGGTCTGCACACTGTAAAAGAGCTCTTTGCATACGCTTTTCTTCAGGCGTTTTAGGAACATATACCTCTTTCATTGTGAATGGGTCAAAGCCTGTATAGAACATAACTGTTGAAGCGGTACCCGGCGTAGGGTAATAATCCTGCACCTGTTCAGGATTATAATTCCAACGCTTGATATATTCTGCAAGCTTTACTGCATCTGAAAGAGTACTGCCCGGGTGACTACTCATAAGATAAGGAACAAGATACTGCTCCAAGCCGAAGCTTTTTGTAAGCTCGAAATATCTGTCCTTGAATTTCTCGTAAACCTTAAAGCTTGGTTTACCCATAAGAGCTAAAACATTCTGTGAGCAATGCTCAGGGGCAACCTTAAGCTGACCGCTTACGTGGTCCTTAACAAGCTTTTTGAAGAATGCGTTGCCTGATGGTGTTTTATCTGCAAGAAGGTAATCAAAACGGATACCCGAACGGATAAACACCTTTTTGATTTTGGGAATTTTTTCAATTTCTGTTAAAAGCTTAATATATTCGCTGTGGTCTGCCTTTAAGTTTTTACAAGGCTCAGGCGCAAGGCATTTTTTGTTGGCGCAAACACCACTTTTAAGCTGTTTATCGCATGCGGCATATCTGAAATTTGCAGTAGGACCGCCAACATCGTTGATGTAACCCTTAAAGCCCTTCATTTCTGTTAAAAGCCTTGCTTCCTCAACAACGCTTTCAATGCTTCTTGAGCGCACACTTCTGCCCTGATGGAAAGCGAGAGCACAAAAGTTACAACCGCCAAAGCAGCCTCTGTTGTGAGTCAGAGAGAATTGCACCTCTGTAATTGCAGGCACACCACCGTCTTTTTCGTATGACGGATGGTAATCTCTCATATATGGCAGAGCATAAACCTCATCAAGCTCCGCTCTTTCAAGAGGTGGCATTGGTGGGTTCTGAACAAGCATTTTATCGCCATAATACTCGACAAGAGCCTTGCCGTAGCAGGAATCCTGATTTTTATATTGCTCTGCAAAAGCCTGAGCGTAGTATTTTTTATCTGTTTTAAGCTTATTGAAATCCCACTCACCGCAGGAGTCAAAGTGAATTTTATCGCCCTTTTCACCCAACCACACTGTACCGCGTACATCGCGGATTTTATTAACAGGCACTCCTTTATCAAGAAGAGTGGCAATTTTTCTTAAAATATTTTCACCCATACCGTAGGTGAGAAGGTCTGCGCCCGAGGAAACGAGAACGCTTTCCATAACGCAATCGTCCCAGTAATCGTAGTGGGCAAAACGCCTTAAGGATGCCTCAAGACCGCCTAAAATAATAGGAGAGTCGGGGTAAGCCTCTCTTATAAGGCGAGAGTAAACAATAGTTGCTCTGTCTGGGCGTAAACCAAATTTACCGCCGGGAGAGTAGTAATCATAGCTTCTTTTACGTTTTGCTACAGAATAGTGGGCTACCATAGAGTCTATATTACCTGCAGAAACTAAAAAACCAAGACGTGGCTTGCCAAAACGCTTAAAATCCTCAGGAGTGTTAAATTTAGGTTGTGCAAGGAAAGCAACATTAAACCCTTGTGCTTCAAGCACGCGGGTTATAATGGAAGCGCCAAAAGACGGATGGTCTACATAAGCATCACCGCAGACATACACAAAGTCTACCTCTGCCCAGCCTCTTTCGTTGACTTCTTTTGCAGTTGTTGGTAAAAAGTTTGTACCTTTCATTGTATCTCCTTAAGAATCTCAGGCAATTCTGCTACTGTTTCAACCTGAATTTCGGGCTTCTTGAATTCGGGGAAAATCCAAGTGCCTGTTGTTTTAACCCAAACGGGTATGCAACCTGCGTTTCTTGATCCTTCAATATCAAAATGAGGGTGGTCACCAACAAACATCATTTCATTTGTTGCTATACCAAGATTATCAGCCATTAGCTGAAAAATTTCTTTTTGTGGTTTTCTGTAGTCAGTAGCACCGCTTATTACAATTTCATCAAGATAAGGGTATAACCCAAGCATTTCAAGCTTTCGTTCCTGAACATGAACCTCTGAATTTGTAATAAGCCCCGTTTTATATCCCATTTCCCTGATTTTTTCCAAAGTTGGAATTGCAAATGTGTATCTCACCGCCACTTTTTTAAAGCAGGAAATAAGAAATTCAACATATTCCTTAAAATCGGGCACCTCTTCAAAAATATTGCATTTTACAAGGTGAGCAAAAATTTCTTCCCACCCGTGATGTACGTAATTTTTATCCGCCCAGGAAAGCTCTTTATAAAAATATTCGTCTGTAATTTGGGTATTGATTTTAAATCTTTCGCGGAAAAGCGGAACGCACAGCTTTAACGTTTCATATCTGTCGAAAAGAGTGTGGTCAAGGTCAAAAACCACAGCTTTAATCACAAAGAACACCCCCCAAAAATCATACACATCAATTTTATCATATGAACATATTTATTTCAAGGCTTCTCTTTCCTTGCTTTTGCAGAGAAGTTATGGTATTATTGGCACATAAGAGGTGTTAAATATGAGAAAAATAAAATCATCACTTGCAATATGTCTTGTAATCTGTCTTTTGTTCAGTTTTACTGCTTGCGGAAAAGATAAAACAGATGATACTACAACAACTACATATGAAAATGCTCAGGCTTATGCTCCCGATACCACAATCTACAACAACACAACTCAAGAAATTGTAACAGAAGCTCAGACTCAGGCATCAACTGAGGCACCTACACAGGCACCAACCACAACCGAGACTCCGACAGAGCCTCCAACCGAGGCGCCAACCGAAGCTCCTCAGGTGCTTACAGGCGTTGGAAAATATACTGCTTCATACGCAGGTGTTGAACAAGCTGTTTTTTATCCTAACAGTATTACAGCTAATGCTGAAACGCTTCCTGTAATTGCATGGGCAAACGGCACAGGATTTTCATACACAATCTACGAAAATCTCATTAAAGAAATTGCCGAAGGCGGATATATTGTTGTAGCAAACACCGAAACAATGTCTGCAGACGGAAGCGCGCAGATTTCTTCACTTGATTTTGTAATTTCTGAAAACAACAATTCTTCAAGCGTGATTTATGGCAAAGTAAATACAAGTAAGCTTGCAGTTGCAGGCCATTCTCAGGGTGGCAGAAGCTCTGTTAACACTGCAGCCAAGGATTCAAGAATTGTTTGCGCTTTGTCTCTTGCAGGCAGTAACTTTGTTGAAGAGGCAGAAAAACTGAGCGCACCCACACTTTTCTTTGCAGGCGCAAAGGATATGATTGTTAGCGCAGAAAGATGGATTGTTCCGGCATATAATGCTTGTAAAGGTCCTGCGGTATATGTAAATCTGAAAAATGGTATACACACAACCTGCTCAACAAGTCCGCAGACATATTCAGGCTATGCAGTAAAATGGTTTGATGCATGGCTTAAAAACGATAGCTCTGCAAAGGCGGTTTTCCGTAACGGCGGCGAGCTTTCAAGCGATAGCGCATGGCAGGATTTCCAATGTAAAGGCATATAATTTTTAATTTTAAAAAGGCGGTCAAAAGACCGCCTTTTTTCTTGACTTTACAATACATTTATACTATAATTCTCGTTGTAATTTCAGAAGAAAAGGAGAGCTTTTTATGATAACTCAGGAGCAGATTAACAGAATAAATGAGCTTGCTCGCAAATCAAAGGCGGAAGTCCTTACAGAAGAAGAAAAAATTGAACAAAAAGCTCTCAGAGCAGAATATGTCAAGGCTTTCAGGCAGTCTCTTGAATGTCAGCTTGAATCAACAATTATTGTGCGCCCTGACGGCTCAAAAGAGCGCATAACAAAAAAAACTAAGGGCAAAAAATAATGGCAACTATAAGAAAAGCGCGAAAAAGCGACCTTAAAGATGTTGAATATATCTGCAGAATGACGGCAGGTAACCTTGCCCGTACAAACGATATTATAGGCGAAGCTACTGCAAAATCATTTTCAACATATTATATACGTGAATGTACAGACACATGCTTTATTCTTGCAAATGATGAAGATAAAGCGGTGGGCTATATTCTTTGCGAGCCTGACTACAAGCGTTTTCGTAAGGTTTTCAGGAAGGTAGACGTTCCTATTATTACAAGCATATACAAAAAGGATGGCCAAAAGGCTTGGTTCATTCCTATTCCGTATACTCTTTTCGGAGCTAAATACCCTGCGCATCTTCACATAGATATTTTAGACGAATATCAGAATCAGGGCTATGGTTCACTTCTTATAGAAGCCTTGTTAACCGAGCTCAAAAATAAAAATGTGAAGGGCGTTATGCTAACTGCAGACAGCGACAATCACGGAGCAATCCGTTTTTATAAGCGTTTTGGTTTTCATTCTGTTGTGAATGTTAAAAACGCAGGAATCATAATGGCAAAAAATCTTTTTTAAGTAAGTGATACATATGGCAAACAAACCAATAACAGCAATAATCCTCGGAGCTGGTCATCGTTCAATGGTATATGCAAGGTATGCTCAAGCTCACCCTGAGGAAATAAAAATCGTGGGCATTGCGGAGCTTGATAAGTACCGCAGAAACGCTGTCCGCGATATGTTTGATATTCCCGAAAATCATGTTTTTGAGAGCGCAGAAGCCCTTGCAAGCGTTCCAAAATTTGCTGACGCTGTAATTAACGGCACAATGGACGAGCAGCACGTTGAAACTGCAATTCCACTTTTAAAAATAGGCTATGATATGCTTCTCGAAAAACCTTTTGCCGTAAACAACAACGAGCTTGAAGAGCTTATGAAGGTTGTTAATGAAAACAACAACAAGGTTATGATTTGCCACGTGCTCAGATACAACAAGGTTTACCTTACGGTTAAAAATCTTATTGTTGATGGCAGAATCGGTGATATTATTAATATACAGACTGTAGAAGATGTAAGCTATCACCACCTTTCAACATCATATGTGAGAGGTAAATGGGGCAAATCTGAAAAATGCCACACTTCTATGCTCCTTGCAAAATGCTGCCATGACCTTGACATCATGACATGGCTGATGGGCGATGATAAGCCTGTTTCGGTTTCATCTGTAGGCTCTCGCCTCCAGTTCAGAGAAGAAAATGCTCCCGAAGGCGCTGGCACTCGTTGCCTTATTGACTGCCCCCATGTTGATTCTTGCCGTTATAGCGCAAAACGTCTTTACCTTGACCACCCTAACAATTGGGAGGTTTATATCTGGAGAGATATTGAGCATATTAAAAATCCTACATATGAGGACTACAAGAATTCTCTTTTAAAGAGCGATTACGGCAAATGTATTTATAAATGCGGTAACGACGTTGTTGACCACCAGAGTGTTCTTGTTAATTTCGAAAGCGGTGCTACAGGTACTCATAACCTGACGGGAGGTAGCGCAGAAAGCATACGCACCTTACGTGTTATCGGTACAAAAGGCGAAATTTATGCGGAGATGGAAAACAAATTTGTTACCCTTAAGGAAATCAACCCAACTCCAACAACTTATTTTGACGAAACTAAAATCGACCTTTCGGATGTTCCTGATGAGGGCCACGGCGGTGGAGACGAGGGCTTAATGGCTGATTTTGTTCAGTTTATAGGCGATGGAAATCCATCAGTTTCCTGTACATCTATCCATAACTCCGTAATGGGTCATAAAATTATTTTCCTTGCCGACGAATCAAGAGAAAACGGCGGAAAACTTATTGAAATATAAATACTGCTCGGGATAAGCGTTATCGCCATATTCCGAGCAATTTTTATGGATGTTTATAATTGACACCTTTTTCATGTTATGGTACAATACATTTTGCGCTGTGCACTTTGCGTTGTGCGTTTTTATAAGCAGAAGTGGCGGAATGGCAGCATCGTGCCCGCACGCCGCCTGTGGCGGATGTAGTAAGGGCAGGATGGCGTAGCGGTCAAAATCGTTAGCGACGAGCAGGAGCGACCAACGATTTTGGGAACCGCAAGTGTCCTTCCCATAAAGCTCTTTTTTAAACTAAGCAGTTGAGTACAATAATAAATTATAAATTTGCAGAAGTGGCGGAATGGCAGACGCGCTAGTTTCAGGTACTAGTGAAAGTAATTTCATGAGGGTTCAAGTCCCTTCTTCTGCACCAAAATAAAGAATTCACTTTTGTGAGTTCTTTATTTTTATGTAAAAATAAACTAATCGGGACTTGAACCCCCTCGGCGAAGCCGAACACAATCGGGTCAGCGAGCCTGCGAGCGTGAAGGGTGTAGCCCTTCAAGTCCCTTCTTCTGCACCAAAATAAAGAATTCACTTTTGTGAGTTCTTTATTTTTATGTAAAAATAAACTAATCGGGACTT
>CAJGCL010000092.1 GCA_904501675.1 Clostridiaceae bacterium | reverse complement strand
TTCGTTGTAAAGAGCGTTAAGCTTAATAATCTTTACAAGCTTTTTGAAGGAAAAGCCCTTTTCCTCTTCAATTTCTTTGAAGAGCTGATTTCTGATTTTGTTATAGTCTGCCATAATCTGTGGACTCCTTTCCTTTAATTTGCTAGTGTATTATACAATGCAAAACGAAAAAAGTCAAGTGAATTTGCACAAATGATGTGTTCTGTATTTGTTAAATTTGCACAACAAAATGTTTGTGGATTTTGCTTTTAAGTTTGACAAAATAATAAAAAAACAACGCAATAATTTATTGAAAGTTAACAAACTCTCTAGGTTTTTTTGTTGCATAATGACAACAAACGAAGAGTTATCTACATTGGGTATCATAAAAGTTTGTTTACTTTTTTAAAAAGAAAAACGCAAAAATCATTAGGGTTTTTGCGTTCGCGTTTTTACTTGCTTTTTCGTGATATTTTTGTTTTGTGTTAACTGCCCTATTGAGATTTTACTTGTAAAACGTTCCTCAAAAGATACTCCAGGAGTTTTACACGTGTAATGATGTAGTTGGTGCCTGCCAGAGGCGGTGTTTACTGATATGAATTTTATTTGTATTATGCTCAGTAGTTCTTGAAATATCACCGATAAAATCGTTTTTCTATAAAAAATGGAATAATATCTGTAGTTTTTAAAAGCTCGTAATCAGTAGTAATTTCTGTAGGACCTGCGCTAATAATTATAGGAGTTTTTTCCAAGATTACAAGTTCACTCACGGCTTCAAAGCGCTGTTTTAAAGCAACTCTCTTGAATATAAGCCGTTTGTTTTTTTACCGGTTATGTTGTTGCCATCTATAGCATTTTTGAATATTTTTTTGCACTCATCTTTTGTTTCAACAGTGAAATAAAGGGTAGCAAAATCAATAGCAGAAAGGTTTTTATCACCTATGTACATTGGTACGCTGTTGTGTAGAGTTGCAAACTCTTTGTTGTGGCAAATAAGCGGAAAATCAATGTTTTTTCTATCAGTGAGGTGGGTAAGACCGCTGCATTTTCCGCATCCTGTTTCAGTTTTTTGCGGACAAGCGCGCATAAGCATAAGAGGAAGGTAACCGTAAATATAAGCCCCTCTTCTGAGATTTCCACCAAGTGATTTTATTGCTTTTTCAGATAATTCAAATGAGATCGCAGCGTCCTCAAGTTCTAACTTTTCATAGTATGAAAGTGCTCTTGAATTGGTGATATTAAGGCCGTGTGAACCGTGAATTTTAAAGCCTTGTTCTTTTGCCAGCTTTATTGCACCAATATTTCCTGCTGCAATACGATTGATGCCAAGTTTTTTGATTTTTTCAAGAGAAATTCTGACTTTTTCTTCGTTTGCAGGATAAATTAAAGATGGTAATTCTGCAATGATTTCAGGTTTTATAACAGAAATTTCCTCTTTGTAATTTATTATTTCTTCAATTGGCAAAATTATGAATTCAGTTGATTGGAGATTTTCAGAATATTGAGAAAATTTCTCCAATCTAACACGATATTTTAGCCCGTTTTCCTGTATGTGTGGTTTTATTTCAGGAAGGGTAGTCTTGTTTATTGTGTGAGCAGATTTTGTCAGTGCCTCTTCCAATAGTTTGCACGCTTCACGTCTTAAGGCATTTATCGAAGAAGCGGAAAGTGTAAGGTTATGGCGATTTTGAAAATCAAAATTACGTAAAGAGAATGAGGTGTCTCCCAGTTTTGCAACATTTCTACGTGCGATTCCTTCTGATAGAGGCGAGTTACGAGGCGTTTCGGCAATATCGCCTGTAACCTTAACGCTTTTACCATTAGCTTTCATAGTTAAAACTGATGGCTCGTTAAGCGGGAGCGTAAGTGAAATATCCGCATCGATTGGGTGAATATCGTTTTTATAAAGCGCACAAAGGTCTTTTAAAACACCGCTTGCGGAAGTTACATCCTCTTTGCTGCGATAACCGAACATTGTTAAATCTCTTTTAGCTTTAAGGTAGCCATCCGTAAAGCCGTTTCTTGAGAAAACAGAACGGAGAGTATCTTTATCATAAGGTGCTTTTTCAAGAGCTTTTTTAAGGCTTGTTACTGCGGCTGCAACATATTCGGGACGCTTCATTCTACCTTCGATTTTAAAGGATTCTACGCCAATATTTTTAAGGTCATTTATGTTATCGAGATATGACATATCTTTGAGAGAAAGCGCATATTCTCTGCCATGTTGAGAAATCCAATTAAGCCTGCATCCCTGAGCACAAAGACCTCTGTTTCCGCTTCTTTCGCCAAGCATTGCGGAAAGATAACAGTTACCCGAGGCTCCCATGCAATGAGCGCCGTGAACAAATACTTCAAGTTCTGTTCCGACTGCGGTTCTTATAGCCTTTATTTCTTCAAAAGAGAGCTCTCTTGCCAGAACGATTCTTGAAAACCCAAGCTTTTCAAGCATTTTTGCACCGCTTACGTTGTGAACCGCCATCTGTGTGGAAGCGTGAAGAGGCATAGTAGGACAGTTTTTTTTAACCGCTTCAAATGCGGCAAAATCTTGAACAATTACTGCATCTGCACCACTTTCAGCGATAAGTGCAACAGTTTCGTAAAGGTCGTCTATCTCTTTATCAAAAATAAGGGTGTTAAGGGTAACATAAACCTTAACATTTCTCAGGTGGCAATAATTAACGGCTTGCTTCAAAGAATCTTCGTTAAAGTTTTCTGCATTTCTTCGGGCATTGAAATTGCCTGCACCTAAGTAAACTGCATCTGCACCGCACCTTGCTGCGGCAAGAAGCTGTTCTTGTGCACCAACGGGTGCGAGAATCTCGTAATCTTTCATAAATAATCAGATGTTTGTTATAATTTTTTCTTTTTCTGTTCGTACTCTTAAAATGTCGCCTGCTTTAACAGGTGCGTCGCAAGCAAGAGTAAGAAATTCCTGAGGATGACAGGCGGTTTCACAGCTTTCGCCTTTTTCATTCACAATTTCAGTGCATGTGAATTTCATGCCGATTGAATCAGGGGAAAGCACTTCAATTGTATCACCGAGTTTGAAAAAGTTTCTCTGCTGAATTTTGAGCTTGCCGTCAACACAATCTTCAAGAGCAACGCCTGCAAAAGTGCAGTCCCAATGGTAAAGACCATCATTTTTGTGGTCGTGAACAAGGTTGCCGAAATAGAAGCCGCTATTATATGGACGGTGGCTTATCGCGTTAAGCTCGTCTTCAAGAAGCTCCATAGGTGCTGTTTTATCAATAGCGTGCCTGTAGGCATTGACAACATGAGAAACGTAGTATTCGGTTTTCATTCTGCCTTCAATTTTAAAGGAATCTACACCTGCTGCAGATAATTTATCAAGAAAGCTGATAGCCTTCATATCGTGGGAGGAAAGCAATGCTGAATGGTCATCGTATTCTTCAACCTTAAGGTACTCATTTGGCCTGTTTCGTTCTACCAAATAATATTCCCAACGGCATGGCTGGGTACATTCGCCACGGTTTCCGCTCCTGCCGTTCATGTATGAAGAAATAAGGCATCTGCCTGAATATGCCATGCACATTGCACCATGTACAAAAGCTTCTATTTCAAGGTCTTTAGGGATTTTTTCGTGCATCTCTGCGATTTCATCAATAGTCATTTCGCGGGCAACAACAATTCTAGATGCACCTAATTCGTGGTAGGCGAGAGCACTTGAATAGTTGCAACAGTTAGCCTGTGTGCTTATATGAACTTCAAGGCGTGGTTCTGCCTGCTTTATAGCGCGAAGAGCACCTAAATCAGCAACAATAACTGCGTCAACACCGAGAGAATAAAGAGCACGTGCATATTCCTTAAGTGGCTCAATTTCTTTGTTTTTTGTGAAGCTGTTTACTGTTACATAAAGCTTTTTATCTAAAGAGTGAAGATGGTTGCTTGCAATTTCAATATTTTCTTCAGAAAAAGCAGATTTTTCGGCTCTCAACTGAAGAAGCGGACCACCTATATATACGGCATCTGCACCAAAGCGTGCTGCAGCTTTTAAGCAATTCATATCCCCTGCAGGGGCAAGAAGTTCAGGTTTTTTCATAGCATTACCTCGCAAAAATATTACAACAAAATATAATACACTAAAATTACCAAAAATACAAGGCATAATATGTAATATAATATAACTATATTGTCTTGATTTTACATTATAGGCGTGTTATAATGACAAAGTTAAAATGAGCGGAGTTTTTTGCTTCGCAGACATAAATGAGGAGATGTATCTTGATGAAGTTCGATATTGCTGTTATCGGCGCAGGCGTTGTTGGTTCACTCATCACAAGAGAGCTTTCAAAGTATAATTTGAAAATTGCTCTTCTTGAGAGACATAACGATTGTGCAATGGGTGCCACAAAGGCAAACAGTGCCATTGTTCATGCCGGCTTTGATGCAAAACCCGGTTCATTGAAGGCAAAGCTCAATGTTCGCGGCGTTGAACTTATGAAAAAATTCTGTGAGGAGCTTAACGTTCCTTTGAAAA
Organism: Clostridiaceae bacterium; assembly: GCA_904501675.1. Taxonomy (GTDB): domain Bacteria; phylum Bacillota; class Clostridia; order Oscillospirales; family Acutalibacteraceae; genus DTU089. Next base: position 3,469 of record CAJGCL010000092.1, on the reverse strand, counting down.
ATAATGGCGCACTCGTTGTTGCTTTCTCGGAAGAAGAAATGCCACACCTTAATGAGCTTCTTGAGCGCGGTGTAGCAAACGGTGTACCTGAACTTCGCGTGGTAGGCAGAGAGGAGCTTGTGCAACTTGAGCCCAATATTGGCGATAGTGCAGTTGGTGCGCTTGTAGCTCCTACATCATCTATTGTGTGCCCATACGAACTTACAATTGCAGGTGTTGAGAACGCAGTAACAAATGGAGCAGAATTCATCAGAAACTGCGAAGTTCAGTATATTGAATACAAAAACGGTGAGTTCGTTCTTAAGACAACTCAGGGTGAAATTACAGCAAAATATGTCATTAATGCTGCCGGTGTACACTCAGGCAAAATAGCATCACTTATAGGTGATGATTCAATTGAGATTGTTGTCCGTCATGGTGATTATTATCTCCTTGACAAATCTCAGGGTAACCTTGTATCCCGTACTATTTTCCAATGCCCTACAAAAATGGGTAAAGGCGTACTTGTTTCTCCTACAGTCGATGGAAACCTTATTGTTGGCCCATCTGCTGAAGATATTGACAATGGCGATGATGTTGCTACAACAAATGTTGGTCTTGATAAAATATATGTCAATGCCATTAAGAGTGTGCCAGCAGTATCGCTCAGAAATGCAATCACTTCTTTCAGTGGTAACAGAGCCCATCCTACAAGCGATGATTTTATTATCGGCTCGTCTGCAGTGAATAAGAATTTCATAAATGCTGCAGGTATTGAATCACCTGGTCTCTCTTCTGCTCCTGCTATTGCAGAAATGGTTGAAGGCATTGTTCTCAAGCTTGCAGGCGGACTTGAAAAGAAAGCAGATTATAACCCGATAAGACCGGAGCCTGTTCGCTTCAGACACATGTCTACAGAAGAAAGAGCAAAGCTTATTGAAAAAAATAAAGCATACGGCAGAATCGTTTGCCGTTGCGAAACAATTACTGAAGGCGAAATTCTTGATGCTATTCATGCTCCTGCAGGCGCAAGAGATGTTGATGGCGTTAAGAGAAGAACGAGAGCCGGTATGGGCAGATGCCAGGGTGGCTTCTGCGGTAGCAAGGTTGTTGAAATTCTTGCGAGAGAATTAGGCGTAGAAATGAATGAAATAACAAAATTCGGCGGAGAGTCGAAGATTATGTACCATAAAACAAAGTAAGGAGGCAGGAAAATGTTTGCTTATGATTTAGTAGTAGTCGGTGGCGGTCCTGCCGGTATGGCTGCAGCTCTCAAAGCAAAAGAAGAGGGTGTAGAGAAGATAGTTATTCTCGAAAGAGCAGAAACTTTGGGAGGTATTCTGGAGCAGTGTATCCACACAGGCTTTGGTCTTCACTATTTTGGTGAGGAGCTTTCAGGACCTGAATATGCTGGCAGATTTATCGAACAGGTTGAGAAAACTGACATTGATGTTTATACAGACACAATGGTTCTTAATATTTCTGAAGATAATGTTGTTACTGCAGTTAACAACAATGAAGGTCTTATGCAGTTTAAGGCTATTGCTGTAGTTCTTGCTATGGGTTGCCGTGAGAGACCTCGCGGTGCACTTTCAATTGCAGGCTCACGTCCTGCAGGTATCATGACTGCAGGTACTGCGCAGAAGAACGTTAATATAGACGGCTATATGCCTGGCAAAAAGGTTGTTATTCTCGGTTCAGGTGATATTGGTCTTATTATGGCACGCCGTATGACACTTGAGGGTGCAGAGGTTAAGGTTGTCTGTGAGCTCATGTCATATTCGGGCGGTTTACAGAGAAATATTGTTCAGTGTCTCGACGATTTTGGTATACCACTTCGTCTTAGCTGTACAGTTATAAAAACTCACGGTAAGGATAGGCTTGAAGGCGTTACAATTGCAAATGTTGACGAAAAGCTTCAGCCGATTCCAGGTACTGAGGAGTATATCGAATGCGATACACTTCTTCTTTCTGTTGGTCTTATTCCTGAAAATGAGCTTTCAAAAGATGTTGGCGTAGAGCTTGACAGAGTTACTAATGGTCCTGTTGTTGATGAGTACAGAGAAACTCTTCAGCCGGGTATATTTGCCTGCGGTAATGTGCTTCAGGTACATGATTTGGTTGACTATGTTACAGAGGAAAGTCAGATTGCAGGTAAAGGTGCAGCAGACTATATTTTCGGAAAGAAAAAAGGTGGCACATACATTAATACCAAGGGTATCAATGGTGTAAGATACATTGTTCCTCAAAGAGTGAATATTGAAGGTGAGGAGAGCCTCAAGCTTTATTTCCGTGTTGGTCAGGTTTATAAAGGCGCTAAGGTTGTTGTTGAGTGCGACGGCAATATTCTCTCTTCTAAAAAGAAAATTAAACTGGCTCCCGGTGAAATGGAGAATGTTACCATTACACCTGAAATGCTTAAAAATATGAACAAAGACAGCGAAATTGTTGTCAGAGTTGAAGAATAAGGAGGGTACTGAAATGAAAAAAGGTCTTATTTGCGTATCCTGTCCTTTAGGTTGTCCTATTGAGGTTGAAATTGAAAACGGTGAAGTTGTTTCTGTAACAGGTAATACCTGCAAGCGTGGCGATGCGTACGCACGTACCGAAATTACAAATCCTATGCGAAGCCTTACCACAAGTGTTAAGGTTAACGGTGGCGTTCACCCTGTTGTGCCTGTTAAATCATCAGGCCCTATTCCTAAGGATAAAATGTTTGACTGCATGAAGGTTATAAACGAGGCGACTATCAACGCACCTGTTAAAATAGGCGACGTTGTAATTGAAAACATTCTCGGCCTTGATGTAGATATTGTTGCAACAAATTGCGACTGCGGAAAATAAAAGTTCGAAAGGATTATCTATGAACTCATATGAAATAGCTGCCGGTGTGAAGCCTTCAGAAAGGCAGATAGACTGGCAGAAAACCGAATTTTACGGCTTTATAAATTTTGGCCTTGCAACTGTTGTTAATTCTGAGTGGACAGACGGAAACATTAGTCCTCTCAACTTCTCACCTGACGAATTCAGCGCTGAGGAGTGGGTCAGCTTTTTTAAGGCTGCAGGCTTCAAGGGAATGGTGCTTAATGTTAAGCATCACGATGGCTTCTGCCTGTGGTGCTCTGAACATACACGATATTCAGTTGAATCATCTCTTGATTGGGAAACAGAAAACAGAGATATTGTTGGCATGCTTTCAGAAGAGTGTGCAAAGCAAGGGCTCAAATTCGGTATAGCTATCTCTCCGCTTGACCGTAATGCAGAATGCTTCGGCTCAGGCGAGGACTACAATAATTATTTTAAATTACTTTTAAGAGAAGTTCTCACAAAGTATGGCGATATTTTCTACGTTCGTTTTGACGGCGCAAACGAGCCTACTAAAAACGGAGTTATTCAGGAATATGATTGGGAAGGTTACTACGACGTTGTAAGAGAATGTCAGCCCGGTGCAGTTATTGCCCTTGTGGGTCCTGATGTTCGTTGGTACGGC
>CAJGCL010000091.1 GCA_904501675.1 Clostridiaceae bacterium | reverse complement strand
TGCACTAAAACACTTGAAAACAACGAAAAATAATGTTAAAATTTACTAAATTGTTGATATCGGAGATGATATGATGTTTAAGAAGAAAACAAAGCCCTTAACAGGGCCGGCGCAAGATGCGCTTATGACTAACGATGGCAAGTACATTACAAAATTCGAATACGTATGTATTATGCTTTCAAGAATTGGTGGTATGTTTGGTACTACTCTTACAGGAACACTTGCAGCTGCATTCTTACACGAGCTTTATTTTGGACCTGTTGGCGTAAGCTCAGATGAAATTGCATCAATTCTTGCAGTACAGTCCACTCTTACAACTGTCTTAGGTATCGCTATCGGTGCTATTTCAGGTATCATTGTTCAAAAGTGGAAAACCCGTTGGGGTAGATATCGTCATTGGTACATAATTTGTCTTGTGCCTATATTTGCGCTTACAGCTTTGTATTTCTATGTTCCTAAGGGCTGGACTATTGAGCAGATGACCTTGTTCCGTTACGGAATAGCTTGCTGTCAGAGCGTATTTAACACCTTCAATAACTTCGGACAGAATATTGTTCAGGTTATTTCTCCTAATCACAAGGAAAAGAAAAAAGTTGCAACAATATGGCAGTTGGCTTATTACATCGGTTACGGTGGAGCATATATTGCAACCTTCGTTTACGGTCTTTTCAGCGACGACAAGAACGCAATGTATATGACACTTGCGCTTGTTGCTGCCAGCGTAACAGCTTTCGGTAACCTTATGTGCGCTCTTTTCTGTAAGGAAAGAATTGAGCTTCCAAAGAAAGAAAAGGTTAAGATTTCAAAGGCACTTTTCTCACTTTTCAAATACAAGAATTATCGTGCATACCACGCAATGCAGTGGGTTAATGCATTTGCATGGCTTGGCAGAATGTCAACCTATCTTGCTGCAATAACAGTTGGTTCTTCAAAGAATCTTCTTCTTACTCTTCCAACAGCTATTGGTACAGTTGTTGGTAACCTTATTGCAACAAAGCTTTCAAAGAAATATGAGCCGACAAAGCTTCTTAAATTCTGCGGACCATATTCACTTATTTCAGCAGGTATTCTTTTTGGAATCTGCTTTGTTGAAGCACAGTTCGATATTATGTTCTTTAAGGGCTGGAACAGTATATTCTTCTACGTGTTCTACTTTATTTTCGGTATCGGTATCGGTATTCAGGAACTTTCAAACTCTCACTTCAACGTTGAATTCCTTGACTATCTTGAGTGGCAGTGCGGCGAAAGAATGGAAGCTATTCAAGGTATTGTTCCGGGTTGGGTTAACTCCGGTTGTAACTACCTCAAAGAGCTTGCAATTCCATTTATGATTGCCTGGGCAGGCTATATGTCATCTGTAGAGGGTGACCTTGTTGCAACAATGCAGGCTCAGCCAGACTATCTTGATACTTGTCTGAAAATTCTCGCATTCCTTCTCTTTGGTTACACTACAGCCAATGTTCTTAAGGCAATTATCCTTAAACTGTTCTATGATGTTGAGGGTGAGAAGAAAGAGCAGATGTACCGCGAGCTTGAGGTAATCCGTGCAAAGCGTCACGAAGAAAATCTCGCTATAGAGGAGAAATAAAAGTGAAAAGCAAGAAAAAAATTATACTTTCTATAGTTTCGGCAGTTGTTGTTTTTGGTATTATTGCAGGTGCTCTTGCTCTGTATTTTACAAGATACCATAAAGATAAAGCTGATACTGAAGAATTATACAGAAAGAACGTTGATGCTGTTAAATATGAAAACACTATTGAAACAGCATACCCAACAACAGATGTTTATGGTATTGTTAAAGAGCATTTTGAATCAGAATTACCTGAAGGTAAAACAGTGAAAAAGGCTGTTATTATCGGTTACGATGGTTGCCGTGCAGATATCCTTGCAGAAAAGAAGGATGAGGGCGCAATAAATTATCTTCTTAAAAACGGTGCATCAATTAACCTAACTTATTGTGGTGGCGTAAATTATCCTGCAGAAAATACGCAGGATACATCAACTGCTCCCGGCTGGTGCTCAATGCTTACAGGCGAGTGGGCAGATGTACACGGCATAACAGGCAATGGCATAACAAAAGAGGTTGAACCAAAAACACTTATGACAAGTCTTGTTGAGAATGGTACAATCGATAGTTCTGCTTTCATAACAAGGTGGAAAGGTCATTTCTCCCGAGATGGCGCTACATACAATGCAGAAAAAGCATACTGTGAAGAAAACAACATCGATGTTGAATATGAGCTTCGCAAAAACAACGATGATGTTCACCCAGGTGCTATGGAAGAAGTAACAAGTGCTGATTGTGCAGATTTTGTGTTCATTATCTATGAAGATACTGATTCAGCAGGGCACGACTTTGGCTTCACCTACAATAACCCTGTATACAAAGAAGCATTCAATACAGAGGATGGTTATGGTTATGAGATAATCAAAGCTATTGAAGCAAGAGAAAACTACGAAACTGAAGACTGGCTTATTATTGTAACCTCTGACCACGGTGGTTTGGGAACAGGTCATGGTGGCCCAAGTATTCAAGAAAGAATGACATTTGTTGTTATGAACAGAGATGAATTTTAATGAATTGGAGTAATATTATGAGTAGCCAGGGATATAAATGGTACGTAGGCGTTACCCATTGTCATACAACCGCATCTGATGGCGGATTAACGCTTGAAGAACTTATTGAAAACGCAAAAAAGAACAAGCTTGATTTCGTTATGATTACAGACCACAATGTTAATTGTAATGATTTGCCTGAGGTTGAAGATCTGACCCTTATTTACGGAGCTGAGCTTTCTAAAAATGGGGGCCACTGCAATATGTGGGGCGTTAAGGATGTTATAGATAAAGAAGATTACGAAACCTGCGAAACCTATGAAGACTTTTTACGTGTAAAAAACAAGGCAAAAGAACGTGGAGCAGTTATTTGTATGAATCACCCTCATTGCAAACAATGTCCATGGAGATGGGAAAAGAATGCTGCGGATGTGGATGTTCTTGAGGTATGGAATGCCCCTACCCATTTTGATAACCTTGAATGTACTGAGTGGTGGCACGAACAGTTAAGAAATGGCCACAAGCTTCCTGTTGTAGGTGGAAGCGATTACCACAGAGACTATTATGGCATAACCAATCTTCTAACTTGGCCAGTTACATATGTTTATGCAAAATCAAACTCTTCTGATGATATACTTGACGCAATCCTTAAAGGCCGTACAACTATTTGCTTTGAAGTTAACAGAACCTTTATAGATATTGTCAGCGGTGATGCAATTTTAGGTGATACAGTAAAACTTACTGAAGATACAAAGGTTACCATTAATGTTAAAAAGCTTTGGAAAAATCACACACTGAAGGTTTTTAATTCAAAAGGCGAATGTTATTCACATACCGCAAAGAAAATAGGTGATTATTCCGTTACGCTTCCTGTCCAAGATGATGGCTTTATTTGCGCTCATGTTGTTTTTGAACCAGGATTTATATATAGCAAAATCCATGACTTTGCTATAGCATCAAGAATACCTGAACAAAAGGGCATGAAGTTACCACCTTTGATTTTCGCACAAAGCGGAGCAATTTATTTTGAAAAATAACTCAAAAAGAAGGAGTAGACTAATGTCTTCTCCTTCTTTTTTAATAATTTTGTTTCTATTTTTTGTATGCACTGTAATAAACCTGACCTGCTTTAAGATCGTAGCCTCTTATTTGCATAAGCTCTGTAACTGTAACCATCTGGTAACCTTGACTTTTGAGCCATGGTACAATTGTTTTGGTAGCATCCGCTGTTGATTTATATAAATCATGCATCAGAATTACAGAACCATCTTTAACATTACTTTTAACAGCGGAAACAACAGAACTTGATTTTCTATATTTCCAGTCAAGAGTATCAACGCTCCACTGAATAAGAGGATATTTAACCGAGGACTTTACTGTGGAATTAAAGCTTCCGCCCGGTGCTCTTACAAGTGTCGGTGCCTTTCCTGTAATAATTTTAACAGCGTTATTGGTTTTATTAATCTGATTTTTTATTGTGCCTTGCTTATAGTTTGTAAGAATATAATGGTCGTAAGTGTGGTTACCTATTTCGCAACCTGCGTTAACAGCATTTTTAAGGCAACCTTTATAGGAATTAACTCTGCTACCAACAACAAAGAATGTAGCTCTTGCGCCGTTTTTCTTTAATGTGGAAACAATACTGTTTGTAACGCTTGTAAGAGGACCATCATCATAGGTAAGAGCTACCATTGGTTTATTGGGGTCTATACCATAAACAGATGTAGAATATGTAACGACGTTTGTATTTTTGAGCCTTACTCTGAAATAGTTAATTACGCCAAAATCAATATTATCAAATGAGCAAGTGTATGTACCCTTATCATAGACGATTCCCACAGTTTTCCATGATGGTGATACTGCTGAACGATGGTCTATAATGTAGGTATATTTACCACTGTTATATTTAGTCCAATTAATTACAGCCCCTTTGGGCGAATGCTTAGATGTTACAGTTGGCGCTTTACAGAATCTTGTTGAAAACCCTTCAATGTTATAGCTTCCCGAAACATCGCCGTCCATCTGCTTTATTGTATATATATAATTCTGACCATTAATCACATTGTAATCCATAATATAATTAACTTTATTATCTCTCACAACTCTGATGCATGTCCACTGCTTATCTGACGGTAACTTTCTGTATATACGGTACTGGCTTGCGGAAGAGTATGTATTCCATACAATCATAACACTATTTGGTGTACAAGAAAGAGTTATTTTGGGCGCATAAAGGCATTTCAGCTTAACGCCTTCTTGAAAGCATTTTTCAACACCTTCAGAATTCATATAACAAACCTTGTATGTATATGCTATGCCATTTTTTACATCATAATCCTGATAATATGGTTTGGTAATGCCTGTTATCGGGCTCCATGAATCTGTTGTAGGGTCATATCTTTTCAATCGATATTCTGTTGCTTCCTCAACCGCATCCCAGGTAAGAAATAATCCGCTTTTGGCATTTATAATCTTCAGATTATTTGTTCCGTTAAAATCCTGTTCTGTTGCAAAAGCTGTAACTCCTACAGATAAAAAAGAAAGCAGAACTAAAGTAATTGCTATACTTTTAAAACATATTTTTTTCATCTATTTTCTCCGTTTTACGACAATTTTTCTACTCAATGATATGATAACACATCCCCTTTTTTATTTCAATCAGTATAGAGTTAAATATTCTTAAATTTACACAAAATTCAACTGTTCATTTTTAACAACTTTACAATAGGATTTTCTTGCTTTATTAATAATCGTATAATATAATGTAGAGTGAATGATTTTATCGAAAGGCGGAAACCTGATGAACATAATTGTTGTGGGTATAGGCAAGGTTGGTTATACAGTTGCTGAGCAATTAGCGATTGAAAACCACGACGTTACAATTATTGATACAAACGAGGATGTTATTAACGATACTCTTCAGGATATTGATGTTATTGGTGTTATCGGTAACGGTGCAGTATCTAAAACTCTTATTGGTGCAGGTGTTGATGAATGTGATATGCTTATTGCCCTTACAGGCAGCGATGAGTTAAACATACTCACCTGCCTTCTTGCAAAAAAACTTGGTGCCGGAAGCACAATTGCCAGAGTTCGCAACCTTGATTACAGTAACGATTTGAAAATCATCAAAGACAGCCTTGGTCTTACAATGGCAGTAAACCCAGAAAGAGAAGCTGCTGCAGAAATTCAGAGAATATTAAAATTCCCTACTGCAAGAAATGTTACATTCTTCGGTCGTGATCAGGTAGACCTTTTAAGCTTTGTGGCAAATAAAAACTGCGCTCTTACAGACAAGGCTCTTAAAGACTCATTCTCAAAGCTCAGAACACAAGCTCTCGCCTGTGCTGTTGAGCGAGGAGATGAGGTTATTATTCCAACAGGTGATTTTGTCATTAAAGACCACGATACAGTTGCGGTGCTTACGCCTACAAAAACAGCGCCCGAATTCTTTAAGCAGATAGGTTTTAAAACTAACGATATCCGCAACATTATGATAATCGGCGGCGGTAAAATCGCAGTTTACCTTGCAAGCGCCCTCAGTCACCTTAGCGTAAACACAACAATCATTGAAAAGAATCTTGAAACAGCTCTCGATTTAAGCGAGCGTTTTCCTAATATAAATGTTGTTCACGGAGACGGCACAAACCGCTCCCTTCTTCTTGAAGAAGGGCTCCTTGAAGCAGATGCTTTCATTTGTTTAACAGGCATTGACGAGGAAAATATTGTCCTTTCTTTATTTGCGAAAAACGCTTCACCTAATGTCAAGACAATCACAAAGGTTAATCACACTCTTTTCAGAGAGGTTATAAAAACACTTGATATTGATAGCGTTGTTTACCCCAAATTCACCACCGCAAACATTATTCTTACAAGCGTTCGTGCAAAACAGAATGATGATGAGCGAAGTGAAGTAACTCAACTTACACGTATAATTAATAATAAAGTTGAGGCTATTGAATTTGAGGTTTCCGAGGATTGCCGATTAATTGGTAAAACTCTTGCGGATTTACGCATAAGAAAAAATATTCTTTTAGGCTCAATAACAAGAAACAATACTGTAATAATCCCTAAAGGTTCAGACAGCTTACAGGTTGGCGATACGGTTGTTCTTGTTACCACAACCGAGCGTCTTTCCGCACTTGATGATATTCTGGAGTAATACATTATGAATAAACGAATGATTGCATATATGCAAGGTATTTTAATGGCTTGCGAAGCAGGGCTTCTCCTGCTACCATTAGTTACGGCTTTTATATATGGCGAAAGCGGTACAATCCCTGCATTTTTGATTACAATAGCACTGTTGTGTATTATTGGTCTTATACTTATAAAACTAAAACCTCAGGACAAAACAATTTACGCCCGTGACGGACTTGTAATTGTTGCTTTAGGCTGGATTCTGTTAAGTATTTTTGGTGCTCTCCCCTATTATATCAGCGGAGAAATACCAAGATTTATAGATGCTTTATTTGAATCCGTTTCCGGTTTAACAACTACCGGTTCCAGTATTCTTTCTGATATAGAAGGTTTGAGCAAATCGCTTCTTTTCTGGAGAAATCTGACCAACTGGATTGGCGGTATGGGAGTTCTTGTTTTCGTTATGGCTGTTCTCCCTCTCACAGGTGGTGGCGGTGATCTGCATCTAATGAAGGCAGAGGCGCCCGGCCCCAGCGTTGGAAAGCTTGTTCCCAAATCCAACAGAACAGCCCGTATTCTTTACCTTATTTATTTTGGACTTACCGTTTTATGTGCCCTTTTCCTTTTAATTGGCGGTATGCCGTTGTTTGATAGTATCACAACTGCATTTGGTACTGCAGGTACCGGTGGTTTCAGTATATATAACACAGGTATTGCGCAGTGCACCCCATTCTGTCAGACAGTTATTGCTGTTTTCATGGCACTATTTGGTATCAACTTCAATATATACTTCCTCATACTTATGAAGCGTGTTAAGGATGCTCTTAAAAGCGAGGAATTGTGGACTTATATAGGAATTATCATTGTATCTGTTGCAGTTATAACCGCAAATATCAGTAATCAATTTGCAAGTATAGGAGAAGCTTTTCATCACGCTTCATTCCAGGTTAGTTCTTTAATGACGTCAACCGGTTTTTCCACCGTTGATTTCAATCAATGGCCTGAGCTTAGCAGAACAATACTTCTTATGATTATGTGTATTGGTGCGTGTGCGGGCAGCACAGGTGGTGGCTTCAAGGTATCAAGAGTTATTTTACTTGTAAAATATGCTGCTAAGGAATTACGCACAATTTCACACCCACGAAGCGTAAAGGTTGTAAGATTTGAAGGAACACGTGTTAAGGATGAAACCATACGTGGCACCATGGCATATTTTATTGTTTACGTTGCTATTCTTTGTTTATCAATCGTTTTAGTATCTT
>CAJGCL010000090.1 GCA_904501675.1 Clostridiaceae bacterium | reverse complement strand
AGACGATAAGCATTGTTAAACTCTGCAACCTTGCGGATTTTTGATATATCCTTAAATTCACCTGCAACTGCTACGAGCTCTGTTTCACCAACATTAGGAACATCGAAATAGAAGAAATGGTCAGGAGCTGATTTCTTACCGAGGCTCTCGCCGTTTGCAAAGAGCTCAACCTCAGGAAGATTTGAGTAAACAGTTACCTTTGTAACATCTTCCACTCTGTCAACATATCTTTTACCGCAAAGGTGAACAAACTTTTCATTTGAAAGCCATGCTTTATATGCATAGAAGGAGTCCTTCTTATACTTTCTGTCGAAGGTTACAAGACCCTTATGATTCTGACCATTTTCGCCACCCTCGTTACGAGAGTCGGCACCAAAGTCAAACATATTCCACACGTGAGTTGCCCACATATATTTTCGGGAGAAAAGCTGCTTTATAAGTTCCTCGTGATAGTATGCCTGATACTCTTCTGTATAGTCGCCCTGCTGAGGGTCGGATGTGTGCCAGTCAAGAGCCTCACAACCATATTCGCTACAGCCAATTGGAATCTGAGGGAACTTAGCATGGAAATTATCAAACCAAGGACCGTTCATTGATGTATCGCCACCATACCAGCCAAAGTAGTGGTTATATGAAACACAGTCAGGAATCTGAATATATGGGCTATCAATATCACACATTGAAACAGCGGCAATAACAGTTTTACGAGTTTTATCAAGCTCGTGAACAAGGTCGTTAAGAATATTGTGGTTTTCAAGAAGGTCAGGATCCTTATCACCCTGCATTGTAATTTCGTTTGAAAGACCCCAAACAACAATTGATGGATGGTTGTAATTCTGGATTACAAGCTCTTTCATCTGAGAAATTGTATTCTCTCTACCTGTTGCCATATGCTTTGATATATATGGAATTTCTGCCCAGATAACAAGACCCTTTTCATCACAAAGGTCGTAGAAATACTGGTCATGCTGATAGTGAGCAAGACGAATTGTTGTTGCGCCAACTTCCATAATAAGCTCAATATCTTCCTTATGATGTTCAGGAAGAAGAGCGTTACCGAATCCCCATCTATCCTGATGGCGTGAAACACCGCGAAGCGGATACTCTTCACCATTGAGGATAAAGCCGTTTTCAGGGTCAATAACGTAGCTTCTGCAACCGAAGCGTGATGAAATATTATCAAGAACTTTTTCGCCTTCTACAAGTTGAAGTTCAGCTGTGTAGAGATATGGATCTTTTCTGCCGTGCCAGAGGTGAGCATTTTCAATTATAAAGTTAACTTTAGTATCTGCAGTTACCTTTTCACAAACAAAATTACCTTCTGCATCTTTAACAACATACTTAATCTGCTGACCTGCCTTAGCGTTTGAAAGCCATGTTTCAATTTCAACATCTGCATTTTTGCCGTTTACAACAGGTGTAATTTTAAGACCGGGACCACCGTGATACATAAGTTCAAAGTGAGAATCGTTTACACAAACAATATTCACATCACGATAAAGACCGCCATAGAAGGTAAAGTCTGCAAACTGAGGATAAACCTTATCATTTGGTGCGTTATCTACTGCAATAACAATCAAGTTCTCATGCTGAAGGTGATTTGTGATATCAACACGCCATGTTGAATAACCGCCATCATGGTGTGCAAGAACCTTGCCGTTAACATATACATCTGCAGAAGAGTTTGCACCTTTTATTTCAAGATAGTATTTATCTGTTTCAGGAAGATCAGTTTTAAGGAGCTTTTTTACATAATAGCAAGTGCCTCTGTAAAAGTCGCTGTCGCCGTCCTGACCGTCAATAGCATTCCATGAGTGAGGAAGGTTAACCCAATCCCAATTTAATGGAAGCTCTGAAGGAACAGATGCTGCCTGCTTTGTAAATGCCCATTTTCTATTGATATTTACAATTTGTCTCATATATTTTCTCCTTGTATGTTTTCTCTTATATAATGCCCGGTAGATTTTCATCTATCGGGCATCAATTTTAATTTTATTGAGCAGTTCTGCTTGCTTCAAGCTCTGCTGTCATTGTATCTACCTTTTTCTTATCAAGGTTGTAGATAACTGCAATACCGATAAACTGCATTACTGCACTTAAGAGGTAAAGACCTGCAACGAGCCAACACATATTTTTAGCTGTCTGTAAGCTCTGACCGATTGTACCCAGTTCTTCCTGATAACCGAGAAGACCCATTACGAAAATTACGATTGATGGACCTACGCCCTGTGCAAGCTTACGGAAGAAGGAGTGGAGTGAATATACGGTACCTTCTTCACGAGTACCAAACTTCCACTCATTGTACTCAATAGCGTCGCTCATCATAGCCCATGAAACGCAGGTATACACGCCCATACCTACGCCAAAGAGAACAAGACCTACAAGGTAAACAAGTAAAGCTTTTTCACGACTCTCAACCATTGGGAATCCCATCATGATAATTGCGCCTACAAGAGTTACAATTGAGCCAACAACAGAAACCTCTTTTTTACCGAACTTGTTAACAAGTGGTTTAATGAAAGGAATGAACACAACCATTGGAAGGAAGCCAATCATTGTAACAACGCCTGACATTGAAGCATTATTGAAGTATGTTGCGAACATAATTGTATTTGCTGTGGTTGCGGACTGCATACCAAGGAACATACCCATAGCAGCAACTGTTGCGCCTACTGCAGGACGGTTTTTCATAAACTTACCGAAAGAAGCGATAATATTGAATTTTTCGCCGCCCTCATTTGTTTTAACAGCATTTTCATCTACACGGATAGTTGTTATCTTTATCATAATCATAAATGCGATAAAGCCAAGGACACCCATTATGAGAGCTGCAAAGAAAACGCGGTTGCCTAAAAGTGTTTCGAACTGCTTACCTGTGAGCGGATCGAGAACCGCATCACCAATTTTGTATGCTTCACCAGTGAGCGGATTAGTATGGTAGTCGCCTGTACCATCGTAGGTTACCTTCTGCCAGATAATCATTGGAAGAACAACCATCGGTACTATGTTACCGAACATTGAGCCGATTGAACGCCATGTTGAAAGCTGTGCTCTCTCTCCTGTATCTTCAGTAATGAGAGAAAGCATTGAGCCGTATGGAACATTTGCAACTGTATAGCAAGCGTCCCAAACAATGTAGCCAAGAACGAAAAGAATTGCCTTAACTACTACGCTTGCATTTGGGAAAGGAAGGAATACAGCAGCACCTGCAATTAAAAGACCGCAAGCACCGATAAAAATGTATGTTTTGAACTTACCCATTTTATATTTTCTTTTATCGTTATCTATAAGACTACCGATAAGCGGATCGTTTACAGCGTCCCAAGCCTGAACAAGCAAGAGAAGGATAGATAATAAACCTGTCTCCATCATCATATAAACAAGCCAGAATGTTTGAACTGTGCCCTTAAGCGCAAAGCTCATATTGCATCCGAAATCGCCTAAAGCATACGCAACCTTATCGCGCATACCAAACTTACGGAAGCCCTTTGAATCTAATTTAGCTTCTTTTTTAGCCATAATAGATTCTCCCCCTTTTTCTGTATTTTTTGCAAGTTTTGATATTTTTTGGTAAAAATCAACAAAACTTTTCAACAATCTCATTTTATAATATTTACGATTAACAATGTGAGTATAATTTTTATGTTTTTTAGTATTTTTTTTATTTTCTGTTGATTTTCCGAAAAAATTATACGATAATATACATATATTTGTAAGACTGGAGACAGAATATGTTTTACGAAAACGAACTTGAGTTTTTTATAAATTTTATTGAAAACTGCAAAATACGTACACATATAATAAACGATAATAACATTCCGGAAAGTCTTGATTTAGGTATACGACAGTTATTAGGTCTCGACGACGATTATTTTAATACATTTGATTTATCGTCTGTTGACATTGGCGAAGGTATTTTCTTAACTGACATTTTTGGTTGCAAATACTATTTTATCGCTCTGCCTGAAAATGACAGCAAAAAAACTCTTGTTGTTGGTCCATATACTTCCCAGATAATTTCTCTGAGCGAAATCGAGGAAAAAGCAAGCGCATATTCATTATCGACATCCACCATAAAAAATATACACAAATATTTTACTGCTGTACCATATATTTCCGATGATGGTTTTATAGGTGTTGCAATTAACTGCCTTTGCGAAAAAATATATGGTTCTGCTGATAAATTTGAAATAACAAGAAAACAAAATGATGAACTCAGCGACATAACAGTGCTTATAAAAGGGCAGAAAACTGCGGATGAAGAATCTCCATTAATTACAATACAAATGATAGAAAAAGCATATGAACAAGAAAATAAGCTACTCAACGCAATATCTCAAGGTCTTGTTCATAAAGCAGAGATGTTTTTTACAAGCGCAAAGCCTAGTAACATGCTTGAATCAAGAATAACCGACAGATTAAGAAACGCTAAAAACTTTCTTATTGTGCTTAATACCCTTTCAAGAAAAGCTGTTGAAAATGGCGGTGTACATCCTATTTATATAGATAGTATTTCTTCAGATTTTGCTTTTAAAATTGAGGCAGCGAAAAACACAGATGAATGCGATGAATTATTCTTTACAATGATTCGAAAATATTCCCGTTTAGTACAGAAACACTCGCAAAAAGGCTATTCATTGCTTGTACAAAAGGTTATTACATGCATTGATACAGATATAACAGCAGATTTGAGTTTAAAAACGCAAGCAAAGTTATTGAATGTAAATCCCAGTTATCTTTCTACCCTTTTCAAAAAAGAAACAGGCATTACTCTTACGGACTATGTAAACAAAAAAAGAGTTGAACGAGCAAAACATCTTCTAAAAAACAGTAGTACACAAATACAAACTGTTGCACAAAGCTGCGGTATGCTTGATGTAAACTATTTTACAAAAATCTTTAAAAAATATGAGGGTGTAACCCCAAAAGAATACAGAGCAAAATAGAAACGAAGCGTGAAAAATCACGCTTCGTTTTTTGGTTTAACGTTCACAGAATAATATGTGTAGTAAACTACAAAACCAGGCTTTGCACCGTTAGGTTTCTTTATATTTTTAACATCAGTATAATCTACTGTAACAACAGTTCCCTCTCTTGCAGAGCTATAATATGCGGCAATTTCTGCGGCTTCAACTATAGCATCATCAGGGATTTCGCCACCATCTGCAAGAAGCAAAACATGGGAACCCGGGCATTTTTGGGCATGAAGCCATATATCACCCTTTCGACCTGCTTTAAATGTTAACTTATCATTCTGAATATTGTTTCTACCCACAAGTACTGTAAGACCCTGACTTGTTTTGAATTCAAGCGGTTGAAGTGCTTGTTTTTTCATTTGCTTTTTATTCTCTTTTTTGGGTTTGAGAAAGCCCTGAGAAATAAGCTCATCTTTAATTTCACCAAACTCTCTTTCAAGAGTAGCTCGAGATAACATATCATGAACAGATTTTAAATACTCTAAATCCTGTTCCCCATCTTCAATAAGCTTAATAAGCATATCCTCTGCCTTGCAGGCTTTATGATATTCTTTATAAAGCCTTTGTGCATTCTGCGAGGGTGTCAATGCAGGATCAACATCTATTTTTTCATTTTCGTTTGTATAGTAATTAAACACCTCATAAACACTTGCACCTTTTTGGAGCATATATTGAGATGCAGTTATAAGTTCTGCTTTAATTTTTATTGCGTCTCTATCGGCACATTTTTTCAAATCTTCATGCTGATTGTTAAGTTTACGGGAAGTACGCTCTATTAAATTATCAAGAGTTTTAAATAATTCTGAAGCTTTTGAGCGTGTTCTTAAAAACCTGTCTCTTTCGCTATAAAAACCTTCAAGAAGAGAGAACACGTTCTCTTTTTTTATAACCTTTAAAGCATTTTCATACTGCATTATAGGTAAAAAACTGAATTCCATAGGCTTATCCGCTTCGTTAAGAACAATACTGGGCTCGCACTCACCTGACTGAAGCTTTGTTTTAAGCGAACTCAGCTCAGTAAACAAATTCAGTTTTTCTTCTGAAGTAAGCTCAGAAACACCTTTATCATCACCGCAGGCTCTATAAGAAAGCTCTCTGGAAAGCAACGGAGATATGCCCTGAATTGTTTTAATAATTGCAGATGAGAGTTTCGCGTTTTCGTTTTTCAGAATAGCTTCACAAGCCTCTGACGGCTCACATTCTCTTAAATCTATCTTTTCCTGAGCAGGTGGCAATTTATATTGTGCTCCCGGAAGGACAAGACGGAAGGAAGATATCTGAGCATCCACTCTCCTGAGGGCATCTACAATTCTGTTATTATTATCGTTATCAAAAAGAATAACATTGCTATGCTGTGCCATAATTTCAACAGCAAGAGTAAGCTTTACTTTATCACCAATTTCGTTAGTAGCATCAAAGTTGAAAAAAGCTATTCTATCAAGACCATACTGTTCAACACTGATAAGAGTAGCACCTACAAGCCTTTTTCTGAAAAGCATACAAAGCATTGGTGGGGTCTGAGGATTTTCGGGTGTATTTTCAACAATGCAGAAGCGAGGACTGTTTGCATCTGCTGAAAAATACAGCTTATGCATACCGCCCCTTGTGCGCATTATGAACACCAACTCGTTTTTACCTGGTTGGTGAATTTTATCCACCTTTGAGCCTGCAAGAACATCATTAACTTCCTTGCACATAAAGCTCAGAAACATTCCGTCTAATGCCATAATTTATATATGTCTGATTACTGCAGGAGAATAAATTTCAACCTGCAAGCCATCAAACTCACTTTCTAATGATTTTTTAAGATAATCTAAAACAACATTTTCTGTTTCGTAATGACCCGCAGCAAAAAGAGATATACCTAATTCCTTTGATGCAAGCATTTCGTGGTGCTTTGCTTCACCTGTAAGAAGAGCATCCGCACCTTCCTGGGCAGCAGCAAAAACCAAATCTCCTCCCGAACCTGAGCAAAGAGCTACTTTACTGATAGTTTTCCCACTATCTGTAAAAGACACTTTACCACCAAGCACTTTTTTAATTTTATTTGCAAAATCTTCTGCACTTGAAGGTTCTATTTCACCAATTTTAAGAAACTCATCAATTTCACTACAGCGAAGATTTTTAATACCTACTGCATTTGCAAGGCAGTCGTTCACACCGCCTACTACTTTATCAAGACAGGTATGGCTTGAAATAAAGGTTATTCCTGATTTAACAGCAGTATAAACAAGGCTAGCCTCTTCAATATTTTTAACGCCATCAAAAATCAACGGATGATGAGTTAGTACAAGTTGAACCCCTGTTTCCTCCGCCCTTTTAATTACATCATTTGTAACATCAAGAGACAATATAACTTTATCAACCTCTTTACCAAGAGAGCCAACAGAAAGACCTGTATTATCCCACTGGGCTGCTGTTTCAAAAGGTGCTATTTTATTGAGAAAATCGTAAATTTCTTTAACTTTCATTTTTCTTTTTACCCTTTTTAAGAATATCATAACGCACAATAGCGATTATAAGCGAAGACATTACAACGCACTCGGTAACAATACCTGCAACAGAGCCTGTTATTATATTGAAGATAAGCCAACAAGGTGAGCTTGGGAAAGTAATGAACCTGATTTTTGTTTCATCCTTCATCCAGTAGCTGACTGTTGTTAAAATCATAGCAAGTGGCGGAAGGAAAGAGTACCAGCTTTCCCATGTAAGTATACCTGATATTGTGGAAACAACAATAAAGAAAACAAGCCAGAAAGGACTTTTCGCCCACTTTTTATCGTTATTTATAAATACAACGGATCTTGAAAGGCCTATAAAATTAAGAGCCGCGCCCGTATAGGCATCTGCACCATTTGTAATACCCAAAAGTATGTAGTGTAAAATAAAAAGTAATGCGGCACCAATCTGGAAACCTATAATTCTGCTCCTTTTATTTTGCTGAAAGCTTAAGAAATTTAATGCTGCACCGAAAAACCCTACGCCTTGCGTAATAAAATCAATCATTTATGAACCTCTGTATCTCGTTAATTGTATAAAGTAATTCATCTGTATTTTCAGAATCCACATT
>CAJGCL010000089.1 GCA_904501675.1 Clostridiaceae bacterium | reverse complement strand
GAATATACCGAGCTTTTTGACCGCTCTGTTGGTGAAACAACAGACGTCGTTCAGAAGGAAATGTATACTTTTAACGATAAAGGCGACCGTTCAATTACTCTTCGTCCTGAAGGTACAGCAGGCGCAGTGCGTGCCTTTCTTGAACATGGTCTTTTTAACGAGCCTCTTCCTCAGAAGGTTTGTTATCTTACCTCCTGCTACCGCTACGAAAAGCCACAGGCGGGCAGACTTCGTGAATTCCACCAGTTTGGTATAGAATGCTTCGGTGCAGCATCTCCTCTTGCTGATGCGGAAATTATAGCACTTGCAAAGCAGTATTTTGATTTTATTGGTATAGAGGGCTTAGCAGTTGAAATCAACTCAATTGGTTGCCCTGAATGCCGAAAGAAATATTCAGAGGCGCTTAAAGCCTTTTTTGAAAGCAAAAAGCAGGAGCTTTGCGAAACATGTCTTTCACGTCTTGATAGAAATCCAATGAGAATTCTTGACTGTAAGAGTCCTGTTTGCTCGGAAATTGCAAAGGATGCTCCTGTTGTTCTTGACTACATCTGCGACGATTGCCGCGACCATTTTGAAAAGCTTCAGAGCTACCTTGGTGCAATGAATATTGAATATGTAGTTAATCCTCAGATTGTTCGTGGCCTTGATTACTATACAAGAACAGTTTTCGAATTCGTCTCTCTTGAAGAGAAAACAAAAGGCCTTGTTCTTGGCGGTGGCGGCAGATACGACGGACTTATCGAAGAGCTTGGCGGTGCTCCGCTTCCTGCTTGCGGTTTTGCTATGGGGCTTGAAAGGCTTCTTATCCATATGGAGGAAAGTGGAATTCAGTTCCCTGAAGCACCTAAATGCAACCTTTCAATTGTTACTGCAGGTGAGGGCGCAACTCTTAAAGCTCTTGAGCTTTCATCTTCTCTTCGTTCTCAGGGCTATAGCGTAAATATTGATACTGTCGGCAGATCTATAAAAGCTCAGATGAAGTACGCGAATAAAATCAATTCAGAATTTACTGTTGTTATTGGCGATAATGAGCTGGATGAGGGTTCTGCAAAGCTTAAATGTATGGCAGACGGAAGTGAAACAATAGTTTCTCTTAATGAATTTGATGAAGGCTTTGAAAGAGCCTATATGAACAGTGTTATGTCTGCTTTTGAGAGCGCTGACTTTTCAGCTCTTACGCAGACAGATATAAATAACCTTTTGAAATAATTTAGTATTGTAAGGTGTAGTTATGGAGATTATAGATATTTCCAGAGATTTGTTGAAAACTCCCGTTTATCCCGGAGACCCTGAAGGATATATTGACCCTATACAGAGCGTGCGCGCAGGAGATGCGTGTAACCTTAACTCAGTATATACCTGCTTGCACGCAGCAACTCACATAGATGCACCACGTCATTTTATTGATGGTGGCAAGACTATCGACCAATTCCCGCAAGATGTTTTTATTGGTGAGTGTGCCGTTGTTGAGGCGCCACCAGGACCTATTACAGGTGCTTTTGCAGAAGATAATTTCCCATGGCAGGATTGCGAAAGATTGCTCATTAAGGGTAGTGGTCTTGCTTATTTTATGGAAAGCAGTGCATACTATATTGTGGATTCAGGGGTTAAGCTTCTCGGCACAGATTCGCAAACTATAGGTAACAGTAGCTCCAATTCTGTTATTCACAAGGCTATTTTAGGTGCTGATATTCCCATTATTGAAGGTCTCGACCTTTCAAATGTGGAGCCGGGCAGATATTTCCTTATGGCTCAGCCCTTGAAGGTGTCCGGAGTTGAAGCCGCACCTTGCAGAGCAGTACTTGTTAAGGACCACTTGTTCTGGACAGGTCGTTAAATTCGTTTCTTCACGTATCCTTCGGTTTTCAACCATATAAAGAATAGGAGACAATATGAGATTAGATAAATATTTAAAGGTATCCCGTATTATCAAAAGGCGTACTGTGGCTAATGAGGTTTGCGATGCTAAGCATGTTGAGGTCAACGGTAAAATTGCCCGCGCTTCATACGAGGTTAAAACAGGTGATATAATTGCTATTCAGATGGGTAGTAACCTTACAAAATACAAGGTTTTATCCGTTAATGAATATGCAAAAAAAGATGAAGCCGCCAATATGTATGAGGTAGTTTCATAATAAATCTAATTAGAAGAGTAAGGATAATATCCTTGCTCTTTCTTTTTGGTGAAAAAAGACTACAAAAAACAGATTATCGAAAAAATTATATTTACTTTGCACAAAAGTTATTGACAATTGGGTGCAACAGTGCTAATATGTATATGAAAGGAGAGCAAGTTAAAGTGATTTAACCTGTTCTCCTTTTCGGCTTATCAGGGCTGAAGTTCATATATTGCGGTCTTGTAGCCGAACTTCAATCCGAAAGGGTGTTACTATGAATATTACTATCGTTGGTCGTAAATGTAATCCACGAGAAGATTTTCATCTTCGTGCGGAGAAACGCCTTTCAAAAGTTGAAAAGCTTTTTGGCGAAGAGGCAAACGCCAAAATTACTGTAACAGTTGAAAAAACCTGTCATATAGTTGAAATCACAGTAACAAAGGGCGGTATGATTTACCGCGCAGAAGAAAATGCAGAAAATATGCTTGATGCACTTGATATGTGCGTTGATTCACTTATAAGGCAGATAAGAAAAAATAAAACAAGGCTTGATAAAAAGCTTCACGCAGCTGTTCTTGACGATTTCTTTATGGATGATGTTGAAGAAGAGGCAGAGTTTGATGTTATAAGAGAAAAAACAGTTGCGCTCAAGCCTCAGAGCGTTGAGGAGGCAATATTGCAGATGAACCTTTTAGGTCATCAATTTTATATGTTCCTTAATGCGGACACAGATGAGATAAACGTAGTTTATAAGCGTAATGCTACAGGCTATGGTCTTATTTCACCTGAATTTGATTAAGAATTTACACATTTATATAAGGGGAGAGCCCACCGGTAACGGTGTGGCTCTTCTCTTTGTTATAAAGGGTGCATATATATTGTAAGAATGTTAAAAAACATACGTCATTTTTCTATTTTGGTATTATAAATGTATTATAATGTTATATAATTTTCGTATATATTTTCATAAATTATTCTTTTATAGATGAAAGGGGTTCGTGTTATGGCACGAGTTTACAATTTTTCTGCGGGTCCTTCAATGCTTCCCGAAGAGGTTTTAAAGAAAGCTGCGGCAGAGATGCTTGACTATGAGGGCTCAGGTCAGTCTGTTATGGAAATGTCTCACCGCTCAAAAGTTTTTGAAAGCATTATCAATTCTGCTGAGTCTCTTCTCAGAGAGCTTATGGATATTCCTGAAAACTACAAGGTGCTTTTCCTTCAGGGTGGCGCATCCACACAGTTTGCAGC
This sequence comes from Clostridiaceae bacterium, assembly GCA_904501675.1. Taxonomy (GTDB): domain Bacteria; phylum Bacillota; class Clostridia; order Oscillospirales; family Acutalibacteraceae; genus DTU089. Next base: position 4,922 of record CAJGCL010000089.1, on the reverse strand, counting down.
AATTCCTTTGAACTTTATGAACGGCTCAGGCAAGGCTGATTATATTATTACAGGTCAGTGGGCAAAGAAGGCTTTTGCAGAGGCTCAGCGCTATGGTGATGTTAAAGCGGTAGCTTCATCTGCAGATAAAACATTTACATACATTCCTAAAACAACTAAAGAAGATTTCAGAGCAGATGCAGACTATGTTTACATTTGTCTCAACAATACAATCTACGGCACAGTTTATAAGGATATCCCCGATACAGGTGATATTCCTCTTATTGCAGATATTTCAAGCTGCTTCCTTTCAGAGCCACTTGATATTTCAAAATTTGCAATGGTTTACGGCGGCGCTCAGAAGAACGTTGCTCCTGCAGGTCTTACAATAGCAATCATCCGTGAGGATATGTTAGGCAAAGCAAGAGATATTACTCCTACAATGCTTAACTACCAGATTCACGCTGATAATGCTTCACTTTACAACACACCACCTTGCTACACAATTTACATCTGCAAGCTTGTGCTTGATTGGATTAAGTCCCTTGGCGGTCTTTCTGCTGTAGCAGAGCGCAACCGCAAAAAAGCAGAGATTCTCTATAACTTTCTTGATAACAGCAAGCTTTTCAAGGGTACTGTTGTTCCTGAGGACCGCTCACTTATGAACGTTCCATTCATTACAGGTAATGAGGAGCTTGATGCTAAGTTTGTTAAGGAAGCAACTGCTGCAGGCCTTGTTAACATTAAGGGCCATAGAACAGTTGGCGGTATGAGAGCATCTATCTATAACGCTATGCCAATTGAAGGCGTTGAGAAATTAGTCCAGTTTATGGCTGATTTCGAAAAGGCTAATTCATAATTTTAATAAATTACATAAAGGTTGATTTTAATGTACGATATTTTAACTTTAAATAAGATTTCTCAGATAGGTCTTAAGGAGCTTGATGAGAAGTATACAATAAGCGATTCTTGTGAAAATCCTGATGGTATTATTGTCCGTTCAGCAGCTATGCACGAATTTGCTTTCAGCGACAAAACTGTTGCAGTAGCAAGAGCAGGCGCAGGCGTTAACAATATTCCTGTTGAGGATTGCACAAAGAGGGGTATTGTTGTTTTTAACACACCCGGTGCTAACGCAAATGCAGTTAAGGAGCTTGTTATCGCAGGCCTTATGCTTTCTTCAAGAAGAGTTGCAGCAGCATACGACTGGTGCAAAACTCTTAAGGGCGAGGGCGAAAATGTAGGCAAGCTTGTTGAAAAAGGCAAATCACAGTTTGCAGGTCCTGAAATTCTTGGTAAAACACTTGGTGTTGTTGGCCTTGGTGCTATCGGTAGACTTGTTGCTGTTGCAGCAAACAGCTTAGGTATGAAGATTGTAGGTTATGACCCTTTCTTCAATGATGGCCTTAAGGATCAGCTTCCTGCAGATACAGAATATGTTGATTCACTTGATACTCTTTACGAAAAGGCAGACTACATAACTCTTCACCTTCCTTGCACAAAGGATACAAAGGGTATGATAAATGCAGGTACAATCGCAAAAATGAAGGACGGCGTTCGTATTCTCAACTTTGCACGCGGTGAGCTTGTGAACGGTGCAGACCTTGTAGCAGCTATGGAAGCAGGCAAGGTTGCGGCTTACGTAACAGACTTCCCAAGCGACGAGGTTATTGGTGTTGATGGTGTTACAGCTCTTCCACACCTTGGCGCATCTACTCCTGAAAGCGAAGAAAACTGTGCATATATGGCAGCAGTTGAAATTCGTGAATTCCTTGAAAAAGGTAATATCAAAAATTCTGTTAACTTCCCTAATGTTGAGCTTGACGCTCAGGGCGAAAGAGTTGCCGTTATTCACCACAACGTTTTAACTGTTATGAACGATATTCTTGGTGCTTTCACAAGCGCAGGCGTTGAAACAACAGGCTTCTCTTCAAAAGCTAAAGGCGATTTTGCTTACACACTTGTTGCGGCGGATAAAATCCCCGAAAGCGTAATCGCTAAGCTTACAGCTAATGAAGACATAATTAAGGTTAGAAAGATATAACAAAAAGCTCGGTCGAATGACCGAGCTTTTTAAATTGAAAATGCAAAAATCAAAGTGCAAAATTTGGGGACGGCGTTGCAATTGTAAGATTCGCAAGAGTTAAGATATAAGAAATGTGTAGTTATTGGGTTGCCTGCCTTCAATTTGTTTGCCTTGGATTGTATTATTTTATCAAGAAAGTAGCTATGATTGCACCATAAATGCAAAAAGTGAATAAGAAAAAACAAAAACGAGAAAAATTTCGCTTCCCTTCGGGTCGTGAAGTATCCTTCCAACCGGCATAGTGATATAGGACTATTGGAGTAAAAGCACATAGTGCAATAATTACCTGAGCAACTATATGTTTATCTATAAATTCCTTTGGGATTAAATTGCCTATAACATATGTAAGAGCTGTTATAAAAAAGAAATTAATTCTGTTTTTTTGAAAAAAAGATATGATTTTTTTTAACATATATACTCCTGTTTGTGGATTGTTTTGTTTAAGGAATCACATTCCCTGCACTTGAGAATATCTCGTACCACTCCTGTTTTGTGAGAGTAATATCTGTAGCTGCAGCACATTCCAGTAATCTTTGAGGGTTCATTGTGCCTGTAAGTGGCTGCATTTTTGCGGGGTGGCGAAGAATCCAGGCTATAACGATAGTGTTTTTTGTTACACCATATTTGTCGGCTAATTCCTGAAGCTTTGCATTGATTTCGGGGAAATCAGGGTTATCTACATAAACACCTTCAAAGAAGCCGTATTGGAATGGGGACCAAGCCTGAATTGTAATATCCTCGTACCTGCAGTATTCAAGTACACCACCATCACGGTCAATGGCGTTATCCTCGCGCATATTTACGTAAAGACCCTGCTTTATAATATGGCAGTCTGTAATGCTGAATTGAAGCTGATTTGCACAGATATGCTCTTCACCTAAATATTTTTGTAAAAGACGCATCTGCATAGGGTTTTGGTTAGAAACACCAAAATGCTTTACCTTTCCACTTTCTTTAAGGTGTGCAAAGGCCTCTGCAACCTCCTCCGGCTCGTAGAGAGTGTCGGGCCTGTGCAAAAGCAAAAAGTCAAGGTAATCTGTATTAAGCCTTTTGAGTATACCCTCGGTTGATGTTATAATGTGCTCCTTTGAAAAGTCGAACATAACCTTTCCTGGGCAGATACCACATTTTGATTGAAGAATGATTTTTTCTCTGATATCATCATTCATACCAATAGCCTTTGCAAAAATTTCTTCGCTTTTGCCACCACCGTAAAGGTCTGCGTGGTCAAAGAAATTAAGACCTGCTCCCATCGCAGTATCAAGAAATTCTCTTGCCTGCTCAACGGTTTTGTCTGCCATTCTCATACATCCAACGGCAATTACAGGTACATCTACACCACTTTTGCCAAGCTTTATTGTTCTCATTAAAGTTTCCTCCAATCAATATATCTCGCACATAATTCGTATGCGTTCTTTTTTTGTTGTTCCCAAAACCTCTGTGTAGCGGAATCTGCCGTAGCCTCTCACAGAAATCATAGATCCGTTTTCAATGTTCACAGAGTTGCTTTTAGTTAGCTTTCCGTTAATAAAAACCTTTTCTCCATCAATAAGAGCAGAAGATTTGCTTCTTGAAATATCATACACTCCTGAAATCAGAACATCAAGCCTGAGTGATGATACAATAATCATTTTCTCTTTTGGTTGCGGTAAATCTTCAAGAGGTATTTCATTACAACTTTCGCAAGTAACGCTGGTGTGGCGCACCTTTGTAAGATTATCTATAATGTAATTTGCCATAGTGTCAAGGCAGATAAGATAACCCTTGTTTTTATTTATAACAATATCACCTAAGGTTTCTCTTTTTATACCAAGGCCCATAAGTGAGCCTAAGAAATCACGATGAGTAAGGTCGTCTGCAAATTTTTCGGAAAGAGGTGATATGCAAACTATTTCGACCGGTGGACAGGGTGAGTAGCCAAAATCATTTTCGTTTCCGAAGCAGGCAAGCTTTCTTTCGGCGTCAGGGTAACCACCACAAAGGGTGTAGCCATAGCGTATTTCCTCGTCAAGAAGTGCTTGCTCATACGCATTTAAAAAATCACTATAAACATATATACCACGATTCTGTGAGCGGTTATAAAGCTCTCGGAATCTTTTTTTTAATATTTCTTTTTCGTCTGCCACTGAATCACCACCTGACTTTTTTAGTATACCATATATAATAGTATATTTCAAACAATAAAAACCCCTATGCAGAGGATTCTGCATAGGGGAGAGAATATTAAATATTCTTATTCAGCATCAGGAGCATAAAGATCCTTGAGTCTGAGGAGGTGAGCATATCTTTCCTGAGCTGCCTTCTCTGACTGAGCGAAGAGTTCTTCAGCTCTTGCAGGGAATGAGCGAGTAAGAGATGCATAACGAGCCTCGTTAAGAAGGAAGTCTTTATAAGCGCCTGTTGCAGGCTTAGAATCAAGTGTGAATGGGTTTTTGCCTTCTGCCTTGAGAGCTGGGTTGAAGCGGAACATATTCCAGTAACCGCAGTCAACAGCCTTCTTCATTTCGTTCTGGCAGTTAACCATACCACCCTTAATTGAGTGCATTTCGCAAGGTGAGTAAGCAATGATAAGTGATGGGCCGTTGTAAGCTTCTGCTTCCTTGATAGCCTTGAGTGTCTGGTTGTTGTCAGCACCCATAGCGATCTGTGCAACGTATACATAGCCGTAGCTCATTGCGATTTCAGCAAGGCTCTTCTTAGCAATTGCCTTACCTGCAGCAGCGAACTGAGCAACCTGACCGATGTTAGAAGCCTTAGAAGCCTGTCCACCTGTGTTTGAGTAAACCTCAGTATCGAATACCATGATGTTTACATCTTCACCGGAAGCAAGAACGTGGTCAACACCGCCGAAGCCGAT
>CAJGCL010000088.1 GCA_904501675.1 Clostridiaceae bacterium | reverse complement strand
TGAGTTTACAAAACCAACTACCATAACAGTTGTGGCAGATGAGCTTTGTATAACTGCTGTTACACCCATGCCGGTAAGGAAGGCTTTGAGCTTGCTTCCTGTAAGCTTACCTAAAAGTCCTTTAAGGCTTCCTCCGGCACGTCTTTCGAGGGATTCGCCCATAAAATTCATACCAAAAAGGAATAAGCATAAACCGCCTATTAATTGTAGCGCATCAAAAATATCCATGTTTCACCCCATGAAAATATAGTTTTTACAGTTATCAGTATATATTAAATATAATGCTAATATCAATAATTTTCCGGAAGATTTACTTTACAAATTAACTGTTGAAAATTATGCAAAATCAATAACGAACAAATGTTCTTTTTGTTGCTTTGTTATATTGTTTTTTCTGTTGCAGTTTTGGTATACTATTTGAGGATAATTTAGAAAGGGGCAGATGTATGGAACGGACATATATTGCAATCGATTTAAAATCTTTCTATGCATCTGTAGAATGTGTGGAGCGTGGATTGGACCCATTAAAAACAAATTTAGTTGTAGCTGATCCAACACGTACAGAAAAAACTATATGCCTTGCAGTTTCACCATCACTTAAAAGCTATGGTATACCCGGCAGAGCTCGTCTTTTCGAGGCTCTTTCCAAGCTTAAAGAGGTTAACACCGCACGCCGTTTAAGGCTACCTGAAAAAAGGTTTAACGGTAAATCCGTTCTCGACGAGGAGTTGAAAAATGACCCGTACCTTGAAATTGATTTTATTCAGGCGCCACTACGAATGGCGTTATATATGGAATATAGCACAAAAATATACGGAATATATTTAAAATATATTGCCCCCGAGGATATGCATGTTTATTCCATCGATGAGGTTTTTATAGATGCAACTCATTATCTGAAGAAATATAAGACGACTGCTGCTGAGCTTGCCCGTACTATGATAAACGATGTTCTTGAAAACACAGGTATAACCGCAACCGCAGGTATAGGTCCCAATATGTTTCTCTGTAAAGTGGCTCTCGATATTTATGCAAAGCATATTCCTACTGACGAAAACGGCGTGAGAATTGCAGAGCTTAATGAGAAAACATACAGAGAGCTTATGTGGAGTCATACGCCTATTACAGATTTCTGGCGTATTGGCAAAGGTACCGCAAAACGCCTTGAAGCTCACGGAATGTATACTATGGGTGATATAGCTCTTTGCTCGGTGGGTGAGAAAAATTCTTATTATAACGAGGACTTACTATATAAAATCTTTGGTGTTAATGCAGAGCTTATTATAGACCATGCATGGGGATGGGAGCCTTGCACAATTGAGGATATCAGGAGCTATAAGCCAACTAACAATAGCCTTACAACAGGTCAGGTTTTGCAGGAACCATATACCTGCGAAAAAGCAAAGCTTATTGTCCGCGAAATGACAGAGCTTCTTGTTCTTGATTTGGTGGAAAAAGCTCTTGTTACAGACCAGATTGTTTTAACAATAGGCTATGATATTGAGAACCTTACAAATATCGATATAAGTCGCAAATACCACGGAGAGGTTACAACCGACCATTATGGCAGAAAGGTGCCAAAACATGCCCATGGTACAGGTAATCTTCAGGGTTATACCTCTTCAACCAAAGAGATTATGCAGTTTACAATGAACTTGTTTGATAGAATCATAAACGAGGATTTGCTTGTACGTAGAATTAACGTGGTGGCAAACCACGTTATTGCCGAAAAAGATGTTCCCGTACCCGAAGCGGTACAGCTCAGCCTCTTCAGTGATTATGGCGAAGAGAAAAAGAAAAAGGAGCTACGTGAAAATAATCTGCAAAAAGAAAAAGATATGCAAAAAGCAGTTATTAAAATCCGCAATAAGTTCGGTAAAAATGCAATCCTTAAAGGAATGAATTTTAAAGAGGGCGCAACTACAAGGGAAAGAAACGGGCAGATAGGAGGCCACAAGGCTTGAACGAAAAGTATAAAGACATTATGGATTTACCTCACCATCAGTCTGCAAAGTATCCGCGTATGTCTATGGTAGAAAGGGCTGCTCAGTTTGGTTCCTTTGCAGCCCTTACAGGTCATAGCGAGGCTATCAAAGAGGAAGCGCGCCTTGTAGATAAAAAAGAAGAACTTAACGAAGAGCAGATTAACGACCTTAATTCGAAACTTCTTTTTATATGCGATAATATCCAATGTAAGCCTCAGGTAACTGTAACATATTTCGTGCCCGATGAAAGGAAAGAGGGCGGAGTGTATGTAACTTCTACATGCCGTATAAGGTTAGTTGACCTTAACGAAAGGGTATTGATTACAGTGGATAAAAATACTGTAAATATTGATGATATTCTGAAGATAACGGGTGTGTAAAGGCATCCGTTATTTTTGGTTTCAAAAATTGCTAAAAACTTGTGCTTATAACGCATGTAATTTGTGATTTTTATCATTGATAAAACATTGTAAAAGGAGTAAAATTTAACCCATAAAGATGTTTTAATATATAAAGGGGAGTAGCAGATGACAGCTCTCGTTTTTTGTGCAGGTATAGGCGCATTGCAAACCTTACTTCTCAGCATAGTGCTTAAGGGTGCTTTAGGTGGCAAAATGAAGGAAACGGTTGTTGCGTTTCTTCTTAAATTCTTAACTTATGGTATAGGCTTTGCTGTTTTATACTTTTTCTTTTTAGATGATATTTATTATGCTGCCGCAGGCTTTATTGTAGGCGCAATTCTTTCTTTCAGTATAGTTGCGGCAAAAGGCATAAAAGAATCTAAAAAAAACGATGATAAAAATAAAGGAGATGATGCGGATGGGCACAGCTGAACTGATAAAAATCGGTATAAGTGCGGTAGTCTTTGCGTTAAGTCTTGTAGGTAATACTCACTTCAAGGGTTTACTGAACAATGCCAATAAAGACGAAAATCCCAAAGCTTTTAAAAAGCTGAAACGCAAAAAAACATTGTGTTTTTCAGGTGTTATCATAAGCATATGGTTTGCGATTGGTGTTTTTGTTGCTTGGTTTTCAGGTAAAAAGAGCGGTCTTCACATAGAATTTTCAATGTTCGGTGAAAGGTCGGGTGTAGAGCTTTTCGGTTTTAACCTTTCTGAAACAACGATTATAACAGTCGTAATTGTTGCTATAGCATCTGTTCTTTGTGTGATTTTTAGGTATCTTGTTTTCCCTAAATTCACCGAAGAGCCTAAGGGTATACAGAACGTTATGGAAATATGTGTTGAAGCAGTTGAGAATTTCTGTATAACAGCAACAGATAAGAAAGCAGGTAAAAGCCTTGCACCGTATATGTTCACTGTTGCAATTTATCTTATACTCAGTGCAGCAACAGAGCTCTTTGGCTTGAGAGCACCAACATCAGACCTTGCAGTAACATTCTCTTTAGGTCTTATAACCTTCTTCCTTCTTAATTACCATGGCTTCAAAAAACTTGGTTTTGGCGGAAGACTTAAATCAATGGGCGGTGCAGTCCCTGCAATGAGACCGATTATGATTCCGCTTAAGATTGTAAGCGATATAGCGGTGCCGTTATCACTTGCTTGTCGTCTTTTCGGTAATATGCTTGGCGGTATGATAGTTATGGAGCTTCTCAAAGGTGCTCTTGGCGGATATGCCGCAGGTATTCCGGGTGTGGCAGGTCTTTATTTCAACCTGTTCCACCCACTTATTCAGGCGTATATATTCATCACGCTTTCCCTTACCTTCATTGATGAAGCTATGGAAAGTCCTGAAGAACATAAAAAAGAAAATTAAATTTGATTTATATTTTGGAGGTAATTTATTATGGCAGCAGCAGTAGCAATGCTCGTAGCACTTGGCGCAGGTTTCGGTATGTGTTATGCAACATCAAAGGCAGTAGAGGCAGTAGCGCGTCAGCCTGAAGCAGCAAGTAAAATTCAGACAATTCTTCTTTTAGGTTGTGCCCTTGCAGAATCAACAGCAATTTATGCTTTCGTTGTGGCACTTATTCTTTCAGCAAAGTAAGGAGAAAAAATTATGCTCGAATCTTTAGGTATAACAAAGGATTTAATTGCCGATATCATAATAAATATCGGTAGCATAGTTGTACTTTTTGTTATAGTTAAAAAGCTTGCTTACAAGCCTGTTAAAAAGTTTATGGATGAACGTACAGTCCGTGTGATGGCAGAAAAATCACAGGCCGAGTCTCTTAAGGCAGAAGCTCAGGAGCAGCTCCAGAAATACAATGCTCTTTTAACTGAATGCGAAACTGCTAAATCAGACGCAATAAAAGAAGGCGAAATGCAGGCTCACAAGGAATCCGAAAAAATAATTGCAAATGCAAAGAAAACAGCAGAGGAAATTGTGAACAAGGCAAATGTAAAAGCTCAGGAAAAGTACAGCAGAGCAATTGAGGAAGCTAATGATTACATTGTTAACCTTACAATTGATGCTTCTTCACATCTTCTCAAAAGAGAAATAACAGATGAAGACAATAAAAAAATAGTTGAGGAATTCCTCAAATCAGCAGACGGTGATAAAAATGCGTGAGGCAATTATTAAAACCGCCCGCAATATGAGTGATGAAACATACGATATGCTTTGTAAAGGCGTAGGTAAAAAATTTGGCTCAGATATACAGTTTGAGCGAGTTTTTGACGAAACGCTTATTGGCGGATTTGTGCTGAAGCTTGATGGTATTGTATACGATTACAGTGTTCGTACTCAGCTTAAAAATCTTAAAAAGCATATTTCGGATTGAAAGGAAAGTTTTAAATGTCTAACGATATTTATAAAACAAAAAGTGAATATCTGAAGCAAAAGTTAGAAAGCTTTACCTTTGAGCCAATTGTGTATGATTACGGCACCGTAAAATCGGTGGGCGATGGCGTTGCTCGTGTTGAAGGGCTTCAGAACCGCGTTTACGGTGAGCTTCTTGAGTTTAAAGATGAAGTTTTCGGTATGGCGCTTGACCTTGAAGAAAACGGCGTTGGTGCTGTGCTTTTTGACAGTGCAGATTCCGTAAAGGTAGGGGATAGTGTAAGAGGTACCGGCAGAGTAGCAGAAATACCTGTAGGTAATGCTCTTTTAGGTAGGGTTATTGACCCTATAGGCAGAGCGCTTGATGGTAAACCTCTTGAGGTGCGAGAATTTCTTCCTGCAGAGAGACCTGCTCCTACTATTATAGAGCGTCGCCCTGTAAAAACACCTCTTCAGACAGGTATTCTTGCTATCGACAGTATGGTGCCTGTTGGCAGAGGTCAGCGTGAGCTTATAATTGGCGACAGGCAAACAGGTAAAACTTCTATAGCTCTTGATGCGATATTCAATCAGAAAAACACAGATGTTATCTGTGTTTATTGTGCTATAGGTCAAAAGGCATCTAATATAGCTCATGTTATAGAGCAGTTAAAGAAAAATGGCGCTATGGATTATACAGTTGTTGTAGCATCTACCGCGTCTGACAGTCCTGCAACACAGTACCTTGCACCATATTGTGCTTGTTCTGTTGCAGAAGGCTTTATGAATATGGGAAAAGACGTGCTTGTGGTGTACGATGACCTTTCAAAGCACGCGGTAGCATACCGTGCAATGTCTCTTCTTCTTCACAGACCACCGGGAAGAGAAGCTTACCCAGGTGATGTTTTCTATCTTCATTCAAGGCTTCTTGAAAGAAGTGCCTGTATGAGCGAAAAATTAGGCGGTGGCAGTATTACAGCCCTTCCTATTATCGAAACAATGGGCGGTAATATTTCTGCATACATTCCAACCAATGTAATTTCTATTACAGACGGTCAGATATATCTTGAAACTGAACTTTTCCATAGCGGTATAAGACCGGCTGTAAATACAGGTCTTTCAGTTTCCCGTGTTGGCAGAAGCGCTCAGCACGACGCTATGAAAAAGGTTTCAGGTACTTTGAGAATTGAACTTTCACAGTATCGTGAAATGGCAGTTTTCACTCGTTTCGGTAGCGATGTTGATGAAGCTACCGCAAAACTCCTCAGACGTGGTGAATGTCTTACCGAGCTTCTTAAGCAGGGTAAGGGTGAGCCAATGAATCTTTTTGAACAGGTGGCAACACTTCTTGCTTATAAGCTTGATGTGTTTGAGAATGTACCTGTTAAAAACGTTAAGTCAACAGCAAAAGAACTTCTCGGGGAGCTTTATAAAACATGTGGTGATTTTGCAACTGAAATCAACGAAACAGGAAAATTTACAGATGATGTTGAAGAGCAGATGAAGCTATTTATGTTGAATTTTAAGGAGAACCTTAAATGAGCAGTATAAATGAAATAAAGCAACATCTTAAGGCGGTAGAGCAGACCAGGCAGATTACAAATGCTATGTATCTTCTTTCTACCTCCCGAATGAAAAAGGCTATGCAGCACGTGGAGTTCAATCTTTTTTACTTACAAAGATTAAGAGCTACAATGAAGGATATTTTGTCAAAAACCAAAAATAACGATTTGACAAACCGCTTTATTGAAGATAATAAAAAAGGTTCTGCAGTTTTTGTTGTAGTTACGTCGGATAAAGGTCTTTGCGGTGGCTATAACTCGGCTGTTGTGAAGCTTGCTATAGAAAAATTATCGGAGTATCACGACTATCCCGTTGTTATTTCCTTGGGTATTGCAGGCGATAAAATGCTCAGGGATAAAGGTGTTGTTCCTGTTTATTCATGGTATGGTGCATCTCAGCATCCAACCCTTAACCTTGCAAATCAAGTAGCAGAAAAGCTTATTGGTCTTTATCTTACAGATGATTTCCATGAGGTTTATGTTGTTTATACAGAATTCCATTCTGCTGCAGTACAGGAGCCAAAATGTGTGCGACTTCTTCCTCTTCTCAGGCGAGACTTCCTTGATGTTGAGCGCGAGGGCGATAAAACAGCAGAAATGATTTTTGAGCCTTCAATAGATGTTGTGTTTGACCAGCTTGTTTATCAATATGTTACAGGCTTTATGTTTGATGTGTTTATGCAGTCGTCAGCAAGTGAGAATATAGCAAGAATGAATGCTATGCAGAGCGCTACGCGTAATGCAGATGATATGATAAAGCATTTATCTACAGAGCTTAATGCTGCGCGACAGCTTCAGATTACAAACGAAATAACAGAAATTTCCGCCGCAGTTGAAATGGGCGGAATATAAGAGAGTGTTTATTTATGAACAGTAAATATAACGGAACAGTAGTAAGAATATCAGGTCCTGTTGTAGATGTCAGGTTCGAGGGTAAGCTTCCTCCTATAAATTCTCTTCTTTTTATAGAAGGTGAGGAAAAACACCTTGAAGTGGCCATGCATATCAGTATGGATACAGTTCGTGCTATTGCCCTTGAGGCAACGGAAGGCCTTTCTTGCGGTCTTTCGGTTGTTTCAGATGGTGAGGGTATAACAGTTCCTGTAGGCGACGAAGTAGTCGGCAGAGTAGTTGACGTTCTTGGTAGAGCAATTGACGGCAAAGGTGAAATAGTAGCTTCAAAAAAACTTCCTATACACCGCAATGCGCCTGCTCTTAGTGAGCAGAAGCCCGCTACTGAAGTGCTTGAAACGGGTATTAAAGTTATAGACCTTCTTGTACCATATACAAAGGGCGGCAAAATCGGTCTTTTTGGTGGTGCAGGTGTAGGTAAAACAGTTCTTATTATGGAGATGATTCATAATATTGCTGTAAACCACGGTGGTTATTCTGTTTTCACAGGTGTTGGTGAGCGTAGCCGTGAGGGTAATGAGCTTATGAGCGATATGGAGAAAAGCGGAGTTATAAATAAAGCTGTTCTTGCTTTCGGTCAGATGAATGAGCCTTCAGGTAGTCGTATGAGAGTTGCTCTTACAGGTCTTACAATGGCTGAATATCTTCGCGACGAGAAAAATCAGGATGTTCTTCTTTTTATAGATAATATTTACAGATATGTACAGGCAGGTAACGAGGTTTCTGCGCTTTTGGGTAGGCTTCCAAGTGCAGTTGGTTATCAACCAACTCTTGCGAATGAGTTGGGTGCTCTTGAGGAGCGTATTGCTTCTACTCAGAATGGCTCGATTACATCTGTTCAGGCTGTTTATGTGCCTGCTGATGACCTCACAGACCCTGCTCCTGCAACAATTTTCAATCACCTTGATGCAACTACAGTTTTATCAAGAGGTATTGCAGAGCTTGGTATTTACCCTGCAGTTGACCCGCTTGAATCTTCAAGCCGTGCTTTAGAGCCGGAAATAATAGGTGCTTTGCATTATTCTGTCGCAAGAAAAGTGCAGGAATGTTTACAGAGATATACAGAGCTCAGAGATATTATTGCAATTCTCGGTATGGAAGAACTTTCCGAAGAGGATAGA
>CAJGCL010000087.1 GCA_904501675.1 Clostridiaceae bacterium | reverse complement strand
GTGATGCACAGATTCTTAAAATCACTTCTCGTGACCCACAGGCACCACCTGTTGGCTACTGTGCAGCAAGCATCTTCCTTGATATGACAATTCATGATTTTGATATGGCTTGCTTCCTTACAAACAGCGATGTTGAAGAGCTTTACGTTTACGCTGATGCTCTCATCAATCCTGGTATCCGTGAATATGGCGACTTTGACACAGCTATTATTTCAATGAAAATGGAAAATGGTGCTCTTGCAGTTATTGATAATTCTCGCCAGGCTATGTATGGTTATGATCAGAGAGCTGAACTTTTCGGTTCAAAGGGCATGGTTGCAACAACAAACGATACACTTTCAACAGCTGTTGTTTCAGATGCTAATGGTGTTACAGGTGAAAAGCCACTCTACTTCTTCCTTGAAAGATATATGGGCTCATTCTCAGAAGAGGTAAGACAGTTTGTTGATTGCTGTATAAATGATAAAGAAACTCCTGTTGGCATCCATGCAGGACTTCAGTCAGTTAAAATTGCCCTCGCAGCTGAGAAGTCAGCAAACGAAGGCAAACCTGTTAAACTTTCGGAGATTAATTAAAAAATGTCAGATACAAAAAACTATGATATTATAGTTATTGGTGCAGGTTGCGGCGGTTTAACCGCCGCAGTTTGCGCTGTTAAAGAAGGGAAAAAAGTACTTCTTCTTGAACGCCACAACTCCCCTGGTGGTTTATCTTCAAGTTTTATCAGGGGAAGATTTGAATTTGATATCTCTTTACATCAGCTCTGTGGTTACGGTATAAATGCAGGGTCTGGTGAAACACGTCTTATATTTGATGATATTGGTATAAGCAATAAAATTAAATGGTCTGATATTCCTGATTTTTTCAGATTTATATCCAAAACACGTACCGGAGAAAAAATCGATGTATTGATGCCCTTTGGGGTAGATAACTTTATTAATGCAATGGAAGAATATGTTCCCGGAAGCAAGCCTTCAATGGTAAAGTTATTTAATCTTGCAGAAGAAATTAAAAATGCTACAGATCATTTATCTGAATTTGAAAATCAACCGAGCTATTCTCAAATACACAGTACAATAAAAAAATATGGGAACTTTGTTCGCACAGCGCCATACTCCGTTAATGAAGTTTTGAACGCTCTCGATGTACCACAGAAGGCTCGTGATATATTTGAGGCCTATTGGCCTTACCTTGGCGTCGATTGCGACAGACTGAGCTTTACACAGTACATTCTTACAGTTTACAACCTTATTAATAACGGCTCAGTTGTGCCATCAATGAGAAGTTATGCACTTAGTATGGCTCTTGTAAGTGAATTTGAAGACCTTGGCGGTGAAATCCGATACAATTCGCCTGTTTCAAGAATTAAATTCAAAAATGGACAAGCATGCGGTGTTATCCTTAAAAATGGTAAAATATTAAATTCTTCACATATAATCTGCAACTGCTCACCTACAACAGCATATGCAAAAATGATTAAAGCCTCTGATTTACCAAGAAGCGCCGTAAAAAGAACTAATGCAAGGTCTTTCGGTGCAAGAAGCGCTTGCATTTATCTTGGACTTAATCGTTCACCTGAAGAGTTAGGAATAAAGGATTATTCTGTTTTTATTTCAGATAATTCAGATTCTGTTGAGCAATATGAATTAATGAAGAAAATCGAAACCAACAACAATATTTCTGCTATCTGTCTTAACATTGCTAACCCTGAATGCTCTCCTAAAGGCACAACAATACTTTGTCTTTCAACAATATATACTGATAACTGTTGGGCAAACGTTGCACCTGAAGATTATTATAATGAAAAGGACCTTCTCGCTGCCAGATTAATATCGGCATATGAAAAGGCAACAGGGATAACAATACACAATTCTATAGAGGAGCTGGAAGTAGCTACACCGGTTACTTTTGCTCGTTATATAAATGCACCTCAGGGTGTAACATTGGGTTATCTCGGAAATGATTGGGATAGCCTTCTCCCCCGTATAATGACCGAAAAAACAGATAATGATACACCTGGTTTAAGATTCTGTGGCGGTTGGGGAACACAATTAGCGGGAATTCACAATGCAATTGCAACAGGACGCAACACCGCTTACGCTACACTTGCTGACATTGCAGAAGAAAGAGGTGCCACAAATGAGCAAAAAAATTAAAATACGCTCAAACTTCAAAGACATCCGAAACTTCAAAGAATTACCACTTTTAAGAAAAGGTATCATTAATGAGGCTCCCGATTCCCCAATTAACGCCAACTATGCTGTAAACTCAACTGCTAACTTTCTTCATCCTCAAAACCAGAGTCTTAAAATTAAACAGGTTGCAGAAATAGATAAAAATGTGCGCGCATATGTTTTAGAACCTGATACTGAATATGGCACAGCAAAGTTAGCTTATTTCCGTGCAGGACAGAGCATAAGCATAACATTTAATATTAATGGCTTGATTTTATCAAGACCATACACAATTTGCTCCTCACCTGAACGCTCTCTTGATGATGAATATGTTATTCTAGTTAAAAAGAAACTGAATGGTTTTGTATCTCAATACATTTTCAGTAACTGGCGCAAAGGAACTAAAGTCAACGCATCTACTCCTTTCGGTAATTTTTATTATCAACCTCTAAGAGATGCCAAGAATATTGTTGGTATATGCGATAATGAAGGTGTTTCTTCATTCCTTTCAATTGCTGAAGCAATTGCTGATGGAACACTTAATGCAAACCTTACGCTATTATATTCAGCAAGAAAAGAACGCGAAGCTATTATGGCTGAACGTTTTGACGAACTGGCTGAAAAAATGAATAACTTCAATGTTATTTATGTTTTGAGTGATGAGCATATTCTAAAAAAAGAGAGAGGTTTCATAACAAAAACCTTAATTGAAAAATACGCTCCATCGGGAAAATTTAGCGTTTTCGTTTCAGGTTCAACATCGTTGTATAACAGAGTTCTTCCGCAAATTGCTGAACTGAAGTTAGAAAATAAATATATAAGATTTGGTCTAAGCGGACAAATAGATAATCCCTCTGCATTACAGGATTTCCCTGAAAATGCAAAAGGATTAACTTTCCTTTGTAAAGTTATTAAACATGGAGAATTAATTGCCACAATCCCTTGTGCTTCTGAAGAAACACTACTTGTTGCACTTGAGCGAGAAGGTATTTCTGCCCCTGCTATGTGTCGATCAGGTGAATGTGGCTTCTGCCGTTCAAAATTGCTTAAAGGAAATGTATTTATTCCTCAAGGAACAGATAACAGACGCCTCGCTGATTCCGGATATGGAATAATTCACCCTTGTTGCTCTTACCCTATGAGTAATCTGACTCTTGTTATTGGGTAAACAGATTCGAAAGCAAAAACAGTGCTTAGTTTTATTACTAAGCACTGTTTTAATCTTATTCAAAATCGCCTATTGTTTCGCTACTAACAACCTTACCGTCAATCTTAAGTGGTTCTGCCGGATTAAGTTTAACATTTGTTGTTTTAGCTTCCTCGTCAACACCCGCAGCAGTAGGTTCCTGTACAGGATTATTTGTTAACTTGTATGCAATAGCTGCATTCTGCATCTTCATTTCTTCAACAGCCTCGCGAATTTCTTTAGAAAGAGAATGCATTGAAATTATTATATAACCAAATATGGAAAACAAAATCACACCGTATACAATAACATATGCAGCAAAGTTTGCTGAAGCATCAACAGTAAGCAACAAAATCAACGCAGGAACAGTAAGAGTAAAAACAACAAAAATTACAACAAATAGAGCCTTCTTTAATTTTGACATAATCAAATCCTCCTATATTACTTATTTTCACAAGCAATTCGTTTTAAGCCTTCAAATCCAATTTTAACAGATTCAAATACATCTTTTTCATAACACAAATCTTGCTCAATAACAATATATTTTACACCTATATCTTTACATACACTATAGCAAGCTCCAAGGTCAATATTACCTGTTCCGCACTCGGCAAAACGTTGAGTGTTATTAACAATACGCATATCTTTAAAATGGCAAACCTCTACCCTACCTGCAAGTTTTTTGAGATACTCTGCGGGATTAACGCCACCAACCTGCATCCAATATGTATCAGGAATAAAGTGGAGAGTATCAGCAGAGGTTTCATTTATAAGTCTTTCAAATGTACGCTCACCATCATATACTTCGAACTCAAAAGCATGGTTATGATAACAAAGTTGCTTACCCTGTGCTTTCATTTTAGCGCCAATTTCATTACACTTAGCGATAAAACCAGAAACACCTTCATAGGATTCATGAATATTTCCAGGCATTGCACCGAGACCGATATTCTTACAACGAATCAAATCATGTTCATGAATAAGGGCATCTAAATCGTTTTTCATTCTGTCATATGGTTTATGGGTAACACAAACCTCCATTTTGTATTTATCAACAATTTCAGCCACCTTTTCTGGATGAATAGGTCCAATAGCAGAAATCTGGATTACATTGCAACCGATACTATCAAGAAAATTTAATGTGTTATCAAAATCCTCAGCAGTCTGACATTTATCACGAAGAGTGAACAGCTGAACACCAAGTTTAATTTCGCTCATATTACCCTCCAAAACAAATTTATTGTTTATATTTTACCATATAATTCACTTTTGTAAAGCATTTTTTGCTATAAAAAGCATTGAAAAAATGAAAAAGGTGTGATATAATTTTATAAACGCAATGAGCAAGAGAGTAAAGAAAAAAGATGTCTGCAGAGAGGTATGCCTCAGGCTGAAAGCATACTGTCGGAAGTTTTCTTGAAGTTCACTTGTGAGCGGCGCGGTTGAACTGTAGTAGACTGCGACGGGTGTAACCGTTACATTACTGAAGAGTGTTTGCTCTAATGCAAAAATAAGGGTGGTACCGCGGAGTTTGTCTTCGTCCCTTTGGGGATGGGGACTTTATTTTTTTGCTAAAAAATAGTAAAAAAATAAAACCGAAAAACCAAGGTTCTACGGACAAATTAAGTTTGTAATTTTTCAAAAATAAATTTAGGAGTGAAAAAAATGCTTGAAAAGGCACAACAGTTAAAAGAACAGTTTACCGAAAAAGTAAACAGTGCATCTGCTTCTGCCGAACTTGAACAGTTAAGAATTGAATTCTTAGGTAAAAAAGGTCCTATTTCCTCTCTTATGGGAGAACTAAGAAATGTACCTAATGAGCAGAAAAAAGAGGCCGGCCAAATAATAAACGATGTTAAACAGTTTATTGAGGCAACAATCGCTGAAAAGAAAGAAGAACTTCAGAAAATTGAAGAACAAAAGCTCATTGATTCTGCTGAAGATTACGATGTAACTTTCCCTGTTTCTGAAGATAAAGGTTCATACCATCCAATAACCCTCATTCAGCGTGAGGTTGAGGATATTTTCGCAAGCATGGGCTTCGCTATCGAAGATTACGATGAAATAGTTGATGACTACCATTGTTTTGAAGCTCTCAACATTCCAAAGCACCACCCTGCTCGCGATATGCAGGATACATACTACCTCAGCACAAATCAGCTTCTTAAAACTCACACATCTGCAGCACAGAACACTATTTATATCAAATACAAGAACGACCTTGAATCAGGTAAGCCAATAAGAGCTATTTTCCCTGGCAGATGCTTCAGAAACGAAAAAATTGATGCATGCCACGAAAACACATTCTTCCAGATGGAAGGTGTTATGGTTGATAAGGACATCTCAATTTCAAACCTTATCTACTTTATGAAAACAATGCTTTCAGAGGTTTTCCAAAGAGATATTACTGTAAGACTTCGTCCAGGCTTCTTTCCGTTTGTTGAACCAGGTTTTGAGCTTGATATTCAATGCGCCATCTGCGGCGGTAAGGGTTGCCCTTCATGTAAGGATTCAGGTTGGCTTGAGCTTTGCCCTTGCGGAATGATTCACCCTAATGTTTTATCTGCTGCAGGAATTGATCCTGAAAAATACACCGGCTTTGCTTTCGGTCTTGGTCTCACAAGACTTGCAATGATGAGATATGGCGTTAAGGATATCCGTGTATTTAATAGTTGTAGCCTTAAAGCACTTTCACAATTTGAAAACAAAACTTTCATTGAGCCTGAAAAGGAGGTCAAATAAATGTTTGTATCAATTAATTGGATAAAAGAATATGTTGACCTCGAAGGTCTTGATATCAAAAAACTCATCAACAGTTTCACTCTTGCTACTGCAGAGGTTGAAGACATTATTCTTAAAGGTGAAGACATACAGAATGTTGTAGTTGGTGAAATTCTTTCAATCGAAAACCACCCTAACTCAAAAAAGCTTCATCTTCTCAAAGTTGATGGCGGCGACAGAATCTATAATGTTGTTTGCGGTGCACCTAATGTTCGCGAAAACATGAAGATTGCTTTCGTTAAGGCGGGTGGTCGCGTACCTGCAGGCGATATTACTCTTGCAACTGTTGCAGGTTATGAATCCGAAGGTATGTGCTGTTCAGCATTTGAGCTTGGTCTTTCAGATGATAAATCAGGCCTTATGGAAATTGATGTTGATGCTCCTAACGGAACAGATTTAAAAGACATCTACCCTATTGATGATATTATTTTTGAAGTTGATAATAAATCTCTTACAAACCGACCTGACCTTTGGGGCCATTATGGAATTGCTCGTGAATTCGCAGCACTCACGGACAGAGAATTAAAACCACTTTCTCTCTCAGACCTTGCTTATGATGGCGACGAAAAAATCAAGGTTACTGTTAACCGTTCTGACCTTGTTTACAGATATTCCTGCGTTAAGATGGATAACATAACCAAAAATGTAAGCCCAATGGCAATGCAGATAAGACTTTACTACTGCGGTATGAGGGGTATCAACCTTCTTGCTGACCTTACAAACTACATTATGCTTGAAATGGGTCAACCAACCCATGCTTTTGATGCAAACAAGATTGATGAAATTGTTGTTGATACACCAAAGACAGACTGCAAATTCACCACGCTTGATAATACCGAGCGCGATATTACTACAGATACACTTCTTATCCAGAATGGCTCAACACCTGTTGCAATTGCAGGCATTATGGGCGGTCTTGATTCTGAAATTGTCGGAAATACAGACTCTGTTGTTCTTGAATGCGCAAACTTCGACGGTGTAAGCGTTCGTAAATCTTCTTCAAGACTTGGGCTTCGTACAGATGCTTCTGCGAGATACGAAAAAATGCTGGACCCTGAAATGACTGTTGTAGCAGCAAAGAGATTTGCATATCTTCTCCAGAGTATTGACGAGGGTGCAAAGGTTGCATCTCAGCTTACAGACGAATACGTAAGAAAATACCCTGAAATTTCTATCACATTCAATAAATCATATGTTGATAAGTACACAGGTATTGATATTACAGAAGAAAGAATCGTCAAAACACTTACTGCACTTGGCTTTGGTGTTGAGAAAAACGGCGATGACTTCACAGTAAGCGTACCATCTTTCAGAGCAACAAAAGACGTTACAATCAAGGCTGATATAATTGAAGAAATTACCCGTATTTACGGTTACGATAACTTCAGTATTATTACAACAAGAAGTCCATTAAAGCCTGTTAACAGCTCACCTGTTCGTTCTCAAAGCAACGAAATCAAAGATATTCTTGTTAAGCACTTCAATCTTCACGAAGTTCATTCATATATCTGGGGCGACGTTAGAAAATATAAGAAGCTTGGTATTGAGGTTGAGGATAACGTTAAGGTTCTTAATATTGAAAGTTCAGACAACGGTATTATCCGCAACTCTATGATTCCAACTCTTCTTCAGGCAGTTTCTGAAAACAAAGATTATGGCGAAAGCTATGGCATTTTTGAAATCGGTAGAGTTGTTAAGGGTATAAGAGAAGATGGAACCGCAAACGAACGCAGAAGTTTAGGTATAGTGCTTTACAATAAAACTATAAGTGAGAAAGACTTATTCTTTAAAGCAGTTACTCTTGTAAACAATCTTTTCACTCAGATAAAGCACAAGGATGCTATTCTCAAGAAAGTTGCGCCAACACATGCTTATGAACACCCAAAGAACACAGCAGAGATTTCTTGTGATGGTGTTGTTGTAGGTACACTCAATACTCTCCACCCAACAAACGCACAGAAGCTTGACAAAGTTGGTAAAGCTGTTTGCATTGAAATTGATGTTGATACATTTGTTGATGATATTAAGGGCGCAAATATTGATTTCTTTGAACCATCTGCACAGCAATCAACATACTATGATTTATCCCTCGTTCTTAAACCAGGCGTTACATTTGCTGATATGTGCCAATGTTGGAACTCTTTGGGTCTTGAGGAACTTCAGTCTTATAAGGTTAT
>CAJGCL010000086.1 GCA_904501675.1 Clostridiaceae bacterium | reverse complement strand
TAGGCAGTTTTATAAAGAATATATGCAAAGCCATAATAAACTACGCATATAGTGGGATTCTCCGTTGCATCAAGGCCAAAGGAGTTCCAGAGCATTGTGTAAGAAACAGCCACAAGCGGTATGCTCCACAAAAGGTATCTTCTATGCCTGCCATATTTTGAACGTGTACGGTCTGTAATTATACCCATAATAGGATCGTTTACACCATCCCATATAGTTGCAAGCATAACAATGAAGGTGGCGTATTTCAGCTCCATACCCACAACATTGGTAAGATAAACGGTGAAATACATGCTTATAATGTATCCGCCACCGCCCATAAATATATTTGCAAAGCAATATTGAATCATAGGCCAGACTGTATCTACAAACTTACCTTCAACGCCTATTGCCTTTTTAAAACTTTCACCCAATTTAATCACTCATTTATTTGTAATTTTTAATATAATGCTTATAAAAAACAACTGCATTACCGATTGCTTCAAGGGAAATATTTTCGTTTTCGCTATGAACGCTTGCAAACTGTTGTGAATTCATTTCAATTGGTGCAAAGCGTACCACACAATTGCAAAGCTCACTGAGATGGCGACCATCTGTTCCTGCAGGAAGGATATAAGATGCAACCGCAACATCAGGAAAAATCTCTGCAACGCAGTTTTTCACATATTTAAAGGCAGGGCTGTTCATATCTGCAGGAGCGTGATATTCGTTATATTCTCCGTCGGTTATTTCAACGCCATATTTTTTTGCAATTTCTTTTATTTTTTCTAAATCCTTTTCCAAGTCCTTGTCGTCAACGCAACGAAAAGTTGCCTTTGCAGTGCATTGGTTTTCTTCGTAAGTGCCTTTTATTTCAAAAAATGTACAGGATGTGCCAAGCATTGCACCAGCCTGAGCATTGATTTTAGGAATAACATTTTTGAGAAGTCCGCCAAAGCACCAGAGATTTGCAAACAAAATCTGCATAAAAAACGGCGTGTAAGGACATAAATCCTCAAACATTGCTTTAACCTGAGGATAAAGCCTTCTGATAAATATATTTTTCGAATTAACCTCGCTTATAAATGCAGACATTCTTGCAACAGGTGTATTTGTATTGCCTGAAAGACCCGCGTGGCTTGTGCCCTCGTTTGCGGTACATATAATTCTGCGCCTGCCCTTTTCATGAACTGCCATCATAGCGCATTTGCATTTCATTCCTGCCAAAGGTGGATCTATTATTGCGCCACCCTCATCAAGCACCGCTTCAAATGTAATGTTATTTTTATTGAAATATTCTACCGCAAGAGGGATACCGTCTCCGCCGATTTCCTCGTTATGAGACGAGCCTATGTAAAGATTACATTCAGGAACAAAGCCTTCGGAAAGTAGCTCCTCAACTGCCTGAAACTCAGCAAAAAGAGGTGTTTTTGTATCAACTGCCCCTCTGCCCCAAAGAGCACCATCGTGAATTTCTCCGCAGAAGGCAGGATATTTCCATTCACCTTCACCACTTACAACATCGTGGTGGCTCATTACCATTATGTTTCTTTCAGTGTCTTTGCCTTCAATTTTATATATCCAGCAGTCATCGCCAAAGATGAGTTTCTCTGCTTTTTGATGAATATGAGGGAACATTTCCTCCATAACCTTATTGAGCTTTTCAAACTCGGTTTTATCAAATGCGCCTTCTTTTGAAACAGTCCTGCAACGAATCATTTCCCCTGCTTTTTCTGCATAGGCTGTTTGCTGTTCTTTAGTTGTATGATGTATTTTATCTGCTAATCTTCTTGATGAAGCTTTTTTCTTAATAGCGTTAAAAACAAGAACGCATATAAATGCAAGTAATATAATAAAAATAACTTTCATTCTTTTCATCACCACATTCAGTATACCATTTAACTAAACAATATACAAGTATTTCATACTTTTATACAATTGACTGTAATAATTCTATGTCCTATAATGAGATTGTGGTAATACAATAATAAAATGGGGGAATAAATATGGCTTTATTCAAAAATAAAAATGCAAACAAGGCGCCTCTTTCACCACGAGGTTCACTTTTACAAAAGTACAACAATTCAAGAAACAATCTTTTACTTGTTGTTATTTTCACACTTATAAATATGGTTATGCTTATTGTTGGAAGCTCTTCTTACTTCCTTTTCTCAGCATCTATTCCATATTATTTAACACTTTTCGGTATGCTTTACACAGGAAGAATGCCTGAAGAGGTTTACTCTGCAGATTGGGAAGGTTTCCAATTTTATGACACAAGCTACCTTGCAATAATGATTGCTATTTCAGTAGTGCTCGTAGTGATATACGCTCTTTGCTGGATAATGGGTAAAAAGCATGGCTTTGGTTGGCTCGTTTTTGCTCTTATCAGTTTTGTTATAGACACAATATTTATGTTTGTTATTGTTGGCGTATCAGCAGATATGATTCTTGATGTTGTTTTCCATGCCTGGGTTATTATTTCTCTCGGAAGCGGTATTGCAGCGGCAGTAAAGCTCAATAAAATGCCTATAGAGGAAAATGAACCCATAGAATATCAGGGCGGTATTCCTGAAATGCCTGCACCATTTGAAAGCGGCGCACCTGTAGAAAACATTCCTCAACCTATTTCAGTTCCTGCCGCAGAAAGTGGGGCAAACGAAATCCCACAAGAAACAATCAACGACATACCAACAGAAAACTAAAAAATGACAGATAAGGAAAAAATCCACTCAGGTAAAGTTTATTACCCAAGCGGTGATGAAATTATGACAGAGCAGTTGGGTTATCTTGACAAGCTCTATGATTTTAATATGACTCGTCCTTCACATCTTGCTTTAAGAGAAGAAATGCTTAAAGAGATGTTTGCTGAAATTGGCGAAAACTGTTATATTGAACCACCCTTCCACGCTAATTGGGGCGGCCATAATGTTCATTTCGGCAACAATGTGTATGCAAACTTTGGGCTAACAATGGTAGACGACACACATATCTATGTTGGCGATTGCACAATGTTTGCTCCTAACGTGGTGGTAGCTACCGCTGGGCACCCAATAAACCCTGAGCTAAGAGAAAAAGCATATCAATATAATATGCCCGTTCACATCGGAAGAAACTGTTGGATTGGCGCAGGGGCACTTATAATGCCGGGTGTAACAATCGGTGATAATACCGTTATTGGCGCAGGAAGCGTTGTTACAAAGGATATTCCTGCTAACGTTGTAGCTGTGGGTAACCCGTGCCGAGTATTAAGAGAAATCAGCGACCACGACAAGGAATATTATTTCAAAGATTTGAAGATTGATTATAGTGATTTATAAAAGAAAAGCTGTTACGATTTTTCGTAACAGCTTTTTATTTTACTCTATCGTTTCAATATCGTAAGGTGTTGTCTGGTAAACGAAATAGTTAAGCCAGTTTGAATAAAGAAGATTTGCGTGAGCTCTCCATTTGTTAAGGGGAGCTTTTGTTATATCGTTATCAGGGAAATAGTTTTTAGGCATTTTTATGCTTATGCCTGCATCTCTGTCGCGAAGGTACTCGTTTTTAAGAGTTTCTGTATCATACTCTGAGTGGCCTGTAACAAAAATCTGCTTTCCGTTTTCGGAGCTTACAATATAAATACCTGCCTCTTCTGATGACGCAAGAATTTTAAGCTCAGGTACCGCTTCAATTTCCTCTCTCTTCACTGTTGTATATCGAGAATGAGGTACCCAAAATTCGTCGCTGAAGCCTCTGAGAAGAATCGACTGCTTGTAGTCTGCTGTATGCTTATACACACCTGAAAGCTTTTCGGGGAGCGGATATTTTTTAATACCATAGTGGTAGTAAAGACCTGCCTGAGCACCCCAGCAGATGTGGAAGGTGCTTGTAACGTGGGTTTTACTCCACTCCATTATTTCGCAAAGCTCCTGCCAATAGGTAACATCTTCAAACTCCATTTTTTCAACAGGAGCACCTGTTATTATAAGGCCGTCAAACTTTCTGTGTTTAACATCGTCAAAGGTTTTATAAAAAGCTAAAAGATACTCTTTTGGAGTATGCTTTGGCACATGAGACTTTGTGTGAATAAGCTCAAACTCAACCTGTAACGGAGAGTTACCTAAAAGACGTGAAAGCTGAGTTTCAGTTTCTGTTTTCTTAGGCATTAAATTCAACACAAGGATTTTTAAAGGACGAATATCCTGAGTTATGGCTCTTGTATCGGTCATAACAAATATATTTTCTGCTTCAAGAGTTTTTACTGCAGGCAATTCGTCAGGTAATTTAATTGGCATTTTTCACACCACGCTTTCATAAATTAGTGATTAGCAATTAGCTGTCGGCTATTTGATTTTATTCAAGGGCTTGTTTCAAATCATTTATAAGATCCTCTGCGTTTTCAAGACCACAAGAAAGTCTAACAAGGTTATTAGTAATACCGCAAGCAATAAGCTCCTCGTCATTCATCTGACGGTGAGTTGCGCTTGCAGGATGTAAGCAGCAGCTGCGAGCATCAGCAACGTGAGTTTCAATGGCGATGAGTTTAAGCTTTTTCATAAACTCTTCTGCAGCTTTTCTGCCGCCCTTAACACCGAAGGAAACAACGCCACATGTACCATTAGGGCAATATTTTTTAGCAACCTCATGGTATTTATCACCTGGAAGATCTGCGTATGTTACCCACTCGATTTTATCGCTTTCCTGAAGGAATTTAGCAACTGCAAGACCGTTTGCACAATGCTTAGGCATTCTTACATGAAGACTTTCAAGGCCAAGGTTAAGGTAAAAAGCATTCTGAGGAGACTGAATTGAACCAAAGTCTCTCATAAGCTGAGCAGTACATTTTGTTATAAATGCACCCTCTTTGCCGAATTTTTCTGCATATGTGATTCCGTGATAGCTATCATCAGGAGTGCAAAGACCAGGGAATTTTTCCGCCTGAGCCATCCAGTCAAACTTACCTGAATCAACAATGCAACCGCCAACAGCTGCACCGTGGCCATCCATATATTTTGTTGTAGAATGAGTAACAATATCTGCACCCCATTCAATAGGTCTGCAACCAACAGGTGTAGCAAATGTGTTATCTATAACAAGCGGAACACCGTGCTTATGAGCAGCGTTTGCAAACTTTTCAATATCAAGAACAGTAAGAGCCGGGTTTGCAATTGTTTCGCCGAAAACAGCCTTTGTGTTAGGCTGGAAAGCAGCTTCAAGCTCTTCGTCTGTGCAGTCAGGAGAAACAAAAGTAAAATCAATACCCATTTTCTTCATTGTAACAGCAAAGAGATTATATGTTCCGCCATAGATTGTTGAACAAGAAACAACGTGGTCTCCACAATTTGCAATATTAAAAATTGCGTAGAAGTTTGCTGCCTGACCTGATGAGGTAAGCATTGCAGCTGTACCGCCTTCCATTTCCGCAATTTTTGCAGCTACATAGTCGTTTGTTGGGTTCTGCAATCTTGTGTAGAAATAACCGCTTGCTTCAAGGTCAAAAAGCTTACCCATATCTTCGCTTGTAGCATATTTAAATGTTGTGCTCTGCACAATAGGAATCTGACGAGGCTCGCCATTACCTGGTGTATAACCACCCTGAACGCATTTTGTTTCTATATTGTAATTACTCATTATGTATCAATCCTTTCGGTTATCTCATTACAAATACGCACCAATAGAATGTGCGGTTATCGGTTGAATAAGCACCAACGCCTATTTTAGAGAAGTTACTGCTTGAAAGCATCTTCTCCCCTTGCATATCGTCAAGCATCTGTTCTGCGGCTTCCTGATAGCCGAAGCCCGAATAAATAACAATCTTATCAAGATATGTATACTCTATACCGTATTCATCAAGCAAGGTATTGAAAAGTGTACCATCCTCACGGATAAAGGCATTCCCTGTTTTCAATGCATATTCCTGCGCGGCAATACGCGCTACCTGGCAAAGCTCGTTTGAAAGAGTAAGCTTAACTGATTTATGGTCTTTGTTAAAGCGGTAGTCGTTTATAACCTTAACAAAATCCTCGTGATTTTCGGAGAACTCATAACCTGTCATAAAACTTTCTTCAAGCTGACCTGCTGCTGTTTTTAAAACCATACGAGCATCTTTGGTAGTAAGTGTTCCATCGTTATCTATATCTGCGGCGGCAAAATCAACACCAGCAAGAGTTTTATCATATATACCTGCAACAGCCATCAGTACAGCGCGGGCATCCATTGTTGTAACGTAGCCATCATTATCAACGTCGCCATAATAACGTTTTATTTCAATTGCGCCATAAGGCACAACAGAAGCCACTACAACGCTGATTACAAGAAGCATACCCAATATAAATTTCAACGATTTTTTCACTTAACCACCTCTTTTCAGAAACGAATAACGATATCCGCATATTAACCTATTGTTGATATTTTATTATACAATACCATAAATCAAATTGCAATAGATTACCAATTTATTAACAAAAGAAAAAAGAGGAGAAAAACTCCTCTTAAAACTTTGTATTTGTTATTCTGGGAACCTGAAGTGATTCAGTATAAAGTTCACGTGGGTTGTTTTCATCAAGCACAATAAGTCTACCACCGCGTTCAAAACCGTAAGTAAAATAACCTGCACCAAGAGTCTGGTAAAGGTCTATACCATCAACATTCATTCGGAAATCATTAATATGGTCGTGGCCGAAGAACGCAGCGAATATATCTCCCATCTTTTTCCAGGATTCCAATTGATTTGTGTAATCCTTTTCCATATTGGGTGGGCAAGGAACTTCACGGATTCGGCCTTCAAGAATTTTATTTTTCAAATAAAAACGTCTGCCATCGCGTTCAACGAAGGTGTATTCCCCATCATCTGTAACTTCTCTGAAGCCATCAAGCTCCTGCTGAACAGGAATGTGCTGGAAAAGAATTGCAGGAAGCGGCTCGCCACCGTTTGCCTGTTTTAATTCAGCTGACCTTTTCTCGTACCAGGCAATTTGGTCATCGTGAACATGGTCGTATCCGAAGTTTTCTCCGTCTTCTTTTCTTTCATAATCATTCGAGTCCATAAGCCAGATGGCAAATGCGTCTTTTTCACCTTTGCTGTCTTTAATTGTTACGCAACAGTTACCGCAACCATAAACATCTGCATCGTTAAGACATGAACGGAAATTAGGATACTCCATATACATAAGCATCTGAAAATCTGTGTGGAAGCCCACTTCACCATCGTGGTTACCAAAAACAACACAAAGAGGAATATTGCGCTCTCTTATAGGCGCTGTGATTTTATCTATAGTGCTTTTAACATAGTTGTATGTAAACTCTTCCCAATAACCGCTTATGTTATCGCCACCGAAAACAACTAAGTCGGGGTGAGTTTTTTCAACAAGTGTTTCTATTACATTTATTGTTTCTTTATCCTTGTTATCAGGAATTTCTCGATTCTCGTCATCATCCATTATTGGCTCAACATCGTGAATATCTGTAAGATGCAGGATTTTGAATTTGCCGTCTGCACCAAACTTAAGTGGTGCAGGGGCTTCTCTTTTGAATTTATCTGTTTTCCATTTTTTGGGGTAACCCATTGACATAATTAAAACCTCCGAATAAAGTTTCCGTATCTACAGGACATGTCGCAAATCCGTCAGGATTTATATCGCTATGGCTACGCCACATCAAAAAGCCCAATTCCCGTTTTCAAATATCTTATACTCTTTACCATCTTTATAGCCTGTTATCTGTAAATCAGGTGCGCCAATCATAAAGTCAACGTGAATCATGCTATCATTAACGCCAAGAGCCTGACATTCTTCGAGGCTCTTTTCTTCAAAACCGTCAATTGTATCGCAGAAACCTCTGCCGAGAGCAACATGACAGCTTGCGTTTTCATCGAAAAGCGTATTATAAAATAGTATACCTGTATTTGCAATAGGGCTATCGTGAGGAATAAGCGCAAGCTCTCCAAGATATTTTGCGCCCTCATCCATTGAAAGCATTTTGTCCAGCAAATCCTTACCCTGCTCTGCTTCCCACTCTACTGCTTTGCCATCCTTAAAAGTAATTGAGAAATTATTTATAATCTGTCCCTGATATGAAAGAGGCTTTGTTGAAACAACCTTACCTTCTGCAAAGCCTTTCTTGGGAGAAATAAAAACTTCTTCTGTTGGAAGATTAGGGTTGAAGAAATTACCAGAAAGAGTATTTTCTCCGCCACCGCACCAATGGCTCTCAGGTATAAGGGAAACCTTGAAGTCTGTTCCGTTTGAGCTTTTGTACTGAAGATAATCGAACTTCTTTTCTGTAAGATATTTTGTTCTTGATTTTAAATCTGCATTGTGGTTTTTCCATGCTTCCTCAGGATCGTTATCCTTTGTAACATAAAC
>CAJGCL010000085.1 GCA_904501675.1 Clostridiaceae bacterium | reverse complement strand
CAAATGGCGCGCAATGAGAAGCTGCGGCATCGACGAGAAATATATCACGGGCGATGCTTCTTCGTACGAGAAGTTCAAGGCATGGGCAAAGGCTATGCCTTACTGCATCGGCAATCCGCTTTACCATTGGACTCACCTTGAATTGCAGAGATATTTTGATATTTACGAGCCGCTTTCACCTGAAACCTGCGATGATATATGGGAAAGAGCAAACGCTAAAATCAAGGCAGGCGGTTTTACACCTCGTGAGCTTATTGAAAAAAGTAATGTAGCATTCGTTTGCACAACAGACGATGCCGCAGATACACTCGAATACCATAAACTTTTAGCAGAAGATAAATCCTTTAAATGCAAGGTGCTCCCTGCGTTCCGTCCTGATAAAGCTCTTGGCATTGAGCTTCCCGGTTACAATGAATGGGTAGTAGCTCTCGAAAACGTAATCGGCAGAAAGGTTACTTCATTTACAGAGCTTAAAAAGGCACTTCTTGAAAGAATTGAATTCTTTGCAGAAATGGGATGCCGTGCTTCCGACCACGCCTTCACATATGTTCCATATAACAGAGCAGATGAAGCTGAGCTTAACGAGATATTTGCCCGTCAGCTTAATGGTGAAGCTCTTTCAAAGGATGAAATAGATAAATATAAAACAGAGCTTATGCTTTTCCTCGCAGGGGAATATAACCGCCTCGGTTGGGGTATGGAAATCCATATCGGTGCAATGAGAAATAATAACGGAATTATGTTCAAAAAGCTTGGTCCTGACACAGGCTACGACTCTGTTGCCGACTATGAAATTGCAGTAAGCCTTTCAAGGCTTCTTGATGCAATGCTTTGCGGTGCAGGTCTTCCGAAAACTGTTCTCTTTACCCTTAACCCTAAGGATAACTATGTACTCGGCACAATGCTTGGTAACTTCCAGTCAGATGAAGCAGAATCAAAAATCCAGTTCGGATCTGCTTGGTGGTTTAACGATAACTACGACGGTATGCGTACCCAGATGCAGACACTTATGAACTTAGGCGTTATTTCAAAGTTTGTTGGTATGATTACCGACTCAAGAAGCTTCCTTTCATATCCTCGCCACGAATATTTCCGCAGAATTCTCTGCGAGCTTTTAGGCGATCTTGTGGAAGAAGGCAAATACCCTGACGATATAGATTTCCTTTCAAAGGTTGTTCAGGATATTTCATTTAATAATGCAGTTAAGTATTTCGGAGTCTGATTATGATAAGTTTTAAGCAAAATAACGAAATCACATATGACGATAAGGAATTAATGGAGGAAAACTCCTTTATAGGTGCCGATGTTGAATCGGTACCTCTTCCTATTTTCGGAGAAGTAAAAAGTTCACTTCCTCAGCCTGTGTGGGATAACCATATGGACCACATAGATTGCTACTGGAAAGCCTGGGAGATTGCATTCAGTAATCTTCGTCAACCAAAGGAAAACACGGGCTTTGTGGCAAACTATATTGATGCGGCGTTTAATAATTGTATATTTATGTGGGATTCTGCATTTATGCTTATGTTCGGCAAGTATGCAGACAGAATTTTTAAATTCCAAAAAACCTTTGATAATTTCTATTCACATCAGCACGTTGACGGATTTATCTGCCGTCAGATTGAGGAGGATACAGGTAACGATGTTTTTGCACGTCACGATCCTGCTTCAACAGGTCCTGAGGTTATGACTTGGTGTGAATGGGAATATTATCTCAATTTCGGTGATAAGGAAAGGCTCGCAAGAGTTTTCCCGTGCCTTGTGGCATACCACCAATGGATGCAGGAGCATTTCACCTGGCGTGACGGTACATATTTTTCTTCCGGCTACGGCTGTGGTATGGATAACTGCCCACGCCTTGATGAAAAATACCACGTTTGCTACAGTCACGGTCATATGATTTGGGTTGACGCTTGTATGCAGGAGCTTAACGCATGTAACCTTCTTATAAAAATGGCGAAGGAGCTTGGCAGGGAAGAGTTTATTCCTGAGCTTCAGGCAGAAAGCGACCACCTTTTCAAGGTTATAAATGAAAAGCTGTGGGATGAAAAGACAAAGTTTTATTATGACCTTAAAAATGACGACACCTTTAATGGTGTAAAGCATATAGGTACATTCTGGGCGCTTCTTGCAAAGTGTCTGCCTGAAGATAGAGCGGAAAGCTTTATTGCTCACCTTAATAATGAAAATGAGTTTAAAACAGAGCACAGGGTACCTACTCTTTCTAAAGACCATCCCGAATATAATCCAAAGGGTGGTTATTGGTGTGGCTCTGTGTGGGCTCCAACAAACTATATGGTGCTTAAAGGACTTGACAACTACGGAAAATATGACCTTTCCTACGAAATTGCATGCACCCATCTTGATGCAGCAGTTGAGGTGTTTAAAAATACAGGTACTCTTTATGAAAACTATGCACCGGAAACAACAGATGGTGAGTTTACAAGGGGTAGCTCCTCGTTGCCTAACTTTGTGGGCTGGACAGGTCTTATTCCTATTTCCATAATGTTTGAGTATGTTTTCGGTATAAAGCCTGATGCCGCAAACCAAAAAATTGAGTGGCATGTAAACCTTACAGAGCGCCATGGTATAGAGAAATATCCGTTTGGTGTCAACGGTGAACTGACTCTTTTGTGCGAAGCGAGAGAAAGTGAAGCTCAGGAGCCTCAGATAACGGTAAAATCAAATATCCCTGTTACTCTTGAAATCGTGTGGGGAGAAAACAGAAAAACAGTTAAAATCTAAAATGATTGAATAGTTGACTAATAAAGTCAGAAAGTATAAAATATTAACAAAGCCTTTTGGAGGGATATTATGGCAAACGCAGTAAAAGAAACCAAAAACTATGTTCCAAAAAAAGAAGTCAGAACATATGCTATCGCCGCATTAGGACAAGGACTTGTGTATAGCTGTATGTCAAGCTATGTGACAGACTATTATATGAACGTTTTAGCGCTTGATGCAATGTTCGTTATTCTTCTTATGCTTGTTGCCCGTGTTTTTGATGCTCTTTACGACCCATTCATTGGTATGGCAATGGATAGGAAGAAAACTAAGTGGGGCAGAATGAAGCCTTACCCTGTAATTACTGCAATTCCTATTGCAATACTTACAATACTTATGTTTGTTAACCCGGGCTTTGACACACAGAATCAGACTATCGGTCTTTATGTGTTTGTTGGTATCAGCTATGTGCTTTGGGGTATGGTTTACTCTATAAGCGATGTTCCTTTCTGGAGCCTTCCTAACGTTATGACACCGGACGCAAAAGAACGCGGCGTGCTTATTTCACACGGAAAAACAGTTGGCGGTATCGGTAGTGCGGTAACAGTTGCTCTTCCTATTATTGTTGGTTACTTTGTAGCAGGCAGAGAAAATGCAGACATCCTTAAATATGCTATTATGGCAATTTCAATGTCTGTTATCGGTATGCCTCTCTACGCAATGTCTTCCTTTAAAATCAAGGAAAGAGTTCAGCTTCCTAATGTTACTAAAAAGGATGATGGTCAGCCATCAACATTCAAGCGCCTTTTCAGCTGCAAGCCTTTAATGCTTGTTGTTCTTGCAGGTGTTCTTTCATTTGGTAGATATATGCTTCAGGCTGCAGCACCTCATGTTGCACGTTATTCAGGTCTTTATATCGGCAAAAAGCCAACAACACTTGAAGAGTACAACACAAATATTTCTAACGTAGCACTTGTTATTCAGATTTGTGCGGCTCTCGGTATGTTTGGTGCAATGCTAGTTTTACCAAAGCTTTACAAGAGATTTGAGTATAAGAGAATTATGCTTGTATCCTGTCTCGGTGGCTTTGTAGCAAGCTTGTTTACAATTGCTATTGGTTGGACAACAAAGAATCTTCTTCTTTGCATTCCATTTATGCTTATTTCTGCAGTTCCTCTTGGTGTTATTAACAATGTATCATTTGCTATGGTGTGCGATTGTCTTGACTACCTTGAGTGGAAAACCGGTCTTCGTGATACAGGCTTGGGCTCATCCTGTCAGGCGTTCGTTAACCAGATTGGTAACGCCTTTGCAACAGTTATGATTATTGGAATGTACATATTAATAGATCTTGACGTTGCAACACTTAACAGCAAAGCTGAAAGCGTAGTGAATATTGCTATGAACCTTGATGCAACAAAGCAGTTCGGTATGTTCGCCCTTGTAACTATTGTTCCAGGTATCAGTCTTCTCCTCTGTGCAATTCCATTATTCTTCTACAACCTTACAGGTGAAAAGAAAAAGAAGATTTTTGAAGAGCTTGCACAGTTGAGAAAAGAACGTGGCGTAGAAGTTGAAGAATAAAGTTTAAAATAAAAATTAAGCGATGCTATTTTGTAGCATCGCTTTTTTAGTGTGTTTTATTTTATTTCCAACAATCTACATCGTGTGGTAGATTTATGTTTTTAGCTTTGAATACAGGGTCTGTGCCTTGCTTTCTTTGTTTGTCGTAATCCTTAAGAGCGGCAACTGCGTATTTACTAAGAATAAATATAACAGGGATGTTTATGATTGTCATACCACCCATTGCAATATCTGCAATGTTCCATAAAAGGTCTGCGCTAAGGCCTGCGCCTATGAAAATAAGAAGGACAGCAACTATATGGTAAACGTTCATAACCCACTTTTCAGGCTGATTTTTGCAAAGGAAAATAATTGCCATATCTACATAGTAAATGTTTCCTAAGAGGGTAGTGAAGGCAAATAAAATCATTGCAACAGTAATGAATATCGGACCAAAAGAACCAAGTGTTTCAGAAAGGGCAGCCTGTACATATGGTGCACCTGAAAGCTCTTGGGAAGGCTCAACACCTGAACACATACACATAAATGCTGATGCGGAGCAAACAAGGAGAGTATCAATAAATACAGAAAGCACCTGAACAAGACCTTGCTTTACAGGATGCTCAACGTCTGCGGAAGCAGAAGCGTTTGGCGCTGAGCCAACACCGGCCTCGTTACTGAAAAGACCACGCTTGATACCAAACATTACGCAGGAGCCTGAGAAGCCACCGAAGATAGACTGTAAATCAAAAGCTTCTGTAAAAATTGTTCTGAAAACATCAGGAAGCATTTTAAAATTTATAACAACAATTACCAGCGATGCAAGAATATATGCACAGCCCATAAAAGGAACTAAAAAGCTTGTTACGCTGATAATTCTTTTGCCGCCACCTATAAGGCAGTATCCGCAGATAACAGCTAAGATAATGCCGATTATCCAAGGTGTTGTTGCAGGATTATAGAAGCTGTAGGAGGAAAATGTTGACTGAAGATTGTATGAAGCCAACATATTAAAGCCAACGCCATAGGTGAATATAAGAAGTATGGTGAAGATAATAGCAAGAGTCTTATTTTTTAAGCCTTTTTGTATATAGTAAGCAGGTCCGCCTGAATATGTACCATCTTCGTTTTTCTTTTTATAAATCTGTGCAAGAGTACTTTCTATAAATGCAGATGCGCTACCTATGATAGCGATAACCCACATCCAGAAAACAGAGCCGAATCCACCGAGGCAAAGAGCAGTAGAAACACCAATAATATTACCGGTTCCTACTCGGGAAGCAGTTGAAACCATAAGAGCCTGAAAGGAAGAAACACCTTTACCGTCTTTCGGTTTTTCTGTTACGGCTTTTATTTGCTCCTTAAATAGTCTGAATTGAACAAATTTTGTTTTGAAACAGAATATAAGGCCGCCAACAACAAGAAGAATAATAAGTATATAGCTGTATAAAGCGTTACTTATACCTGCAATAATTTCTTCAAACATATATTTACCTACCTTGCGACATAATGACAAAATTATACAAGATACGACGGATTATGTCAATTTACAAAATAAAAAGGAGAGGCATAAGCCTCTCTTTTTTAAATGGTAAAACTGTAAGCCGGGTTCTGTCGTTTAAGGCAATCATCTATCTACGCGTTATGTTGCCATAACGCTTTAGCCACCCGTTGGGGATGCGAAAAATCGCTGTCCGGCAAACTCCCCGGTCGGTGTTGCATCGGGTAGGGTTTACATGGCCGTGATGTCTCCACCACGCCGGTGAGCTCTTACCTCGCCTTTCCACCCTTACCGAAAAAATCGGCGGTATATCTCTGTTGCACTTTCCCTAAGGTTACCCTCGGCTGCCGTTAGCAGTTACCCTGCCGTGTGATGCCCGGACTTTCCTCGTCTGCGCGCAAAGCGCCTCCGCGACTGCCCATTTTACCAAAGGGTATTTTACATTAAATTCTTGGTTTAGTCAAGCGGTAAAATGATTCGAGAAATTAGGAAACAGAAATCAAGAATTTCGGGTCTGCGATGCAATTATAAAACTATCGTGCACAATAAAACTCTTGTAGGCGAAGCTCTGGCGACTGGCATCTGGCGACCGATAGCTACACAAGGTGGCTCGTATCATTCAAAAATTTCAGCTTTGTTTTAATAACTTCGTTTTCCTCAAGATACTGCACAAGCGTAACGCCTGTATTAAGATGTGAAAAGTTGAAGTTTTCTTTGAATGGAAAGCCTAATGCGGCAAGCACAAGGTATGAATTGAATGTGCCGTGGGCTACTACAACAATTGTATCATCAAAATCATTCTCTGCTTTGATTTTATCAATGAATTTTACAGCACGACAGTACGCAATATCATCATCCTCTTCGCCAAGAGGGGAGCGAGGAGATATTGTTGCCTGAGGACAAAGAGTGTGTAAGTCCTCATCAGAAAGACCTATGTAGTCAGGTGCTGTACCTTTTTCTAAAAGCATAGATGTTATTTCAATAGGTGTATCAAGGTGAAAGCTTCTTACAGCGTTTGCGGTTTTAACTGCTCTTATCAGCGGACTTGTATAGATTTTATCTATATCAGTATCTTTAAAACGCTTACCTAAAAAAGCAATCTGATTTCTGCCGTTTGGCGTTAAATCAGTTTCCGCAAAGCCATCTCCGTTTAAATTCCCGTATGTTTCTCCGTGTCGGATAATATAAATAAACATAAAATCACCCCTGTTAATACTTAAATAATACACCAATTCCCATAATCTTTCAATTAATATTGATTATAAAACTGTTTTAATGTAAAATAATAAAAAAAGATTGTTTACGAGGTGTAATAAATGGAACTTGAAGAAACAAAGCTTACATCAGAAGAGATATTCCATGGAGTAGCTATTCACCTTTTCAGAGATGAAATTTTACTTCCTAACGGCAATAAGGGTGTGCGCGAGGTTGTGCGTCATCCGGGTGCAGTGTGCGTTTTACCGTTAACAGATGATGGAGAGGTTATATTTGTTAACCAATTCCGCTATGCTCTTAATAAGGTTACTCTTGAGGTGCCTGCAGGTAAGCTGGAAAAAGGGGAAGACCCTCAGGAAGCGGCTCTCAGAGAGCTTTCCGAGGAAACAGGAATTGAAGCAAATAAAATAATTCCTATGGGCGCGCTTTACACCACACCCGCTCTTATGGATGAAATTATTTATATGTATGTTGCTACAGAGCTTACGCAAGGCGAACAGCATCTTGATGAAGATGAGTTTGTGAACGTAGTTAAAATTCCTCTCAGTAAAGCTGTTGATATGGTGATGAGCGGCGAAATAAGAGATTCAAAAACTCAGACAATGATACTCAAAGCGGATAAATATTTTAATAAATAAAATAAAAATGACCACCCATCAGGGTGGTCATAAATTTTTAGCTCATTAAGCTTTTTTATCAAGCATACCTTTGTTGTACATAAATAACGCGCCACCAACAGAAGCAACGATACCTACGAAAAGGAGTGTACTTGCGCCCATTCCTGGTGAGAAGATAAGCACGATTATCATAACGATAATTGGGAAGAAAGAAATTCTCCAGTGCTTAATGAAATAGCCTGCGCCCAATGCACCGAAAAGTGCAGGAAGAACCTGTGCGAAAGCAGGTTTAAGAAGCGGACTGTTAGTAAATGACTCAAGGAAAGGAGCAAAAGCAAGAATACCGATTGCAAGAACAGCAGTTGTAACAATAGAAGATGTAGCAATTGCAATTGTTGAAACAACCTCGCCTTCTTCGGAGTTTGCTTTTACGTTTGCGCCTTCCATAGCGCTGATAGCGCAAGGAAGCTTAAGGTTTGCAATGTTACCTGTAACGAATGAAAGGTATGTACCACCCGCACCAAGCATTGGTGTATAAACAAGAACTTCAACAACAGCTACTGTCCAGTATGTTGGAATGAGCTTGAGAAGACCCTGAAGAACACCGCTTATTGGTGGGAAAACGTTAAGATAAAGGCATATTGCTATAGGGAACATTAAAAGAACGCAAAGGGCTGATAATGTAGAAATTCTACCCCAACTATGCACTCTGTCATAATATGTTTTAGGAGCTTTATTTTTCTTTGACATAATTAACCCCTCCATTCAAGCATTGCGATTTCTTCAGGAAGAATGTTGAAGAAAGCGATTGCAGCAATCATAGCAATTATCATACCGATAGGCATAACAAATGGCTCTAACCATGTGAGATTT
>CAJGCL010000084.1 GCA_904501675.1 Clostridiaceae bacterium | reverse complement strand
CACAGGACGCGGTCGCGCGTGTTGCCCCGGGAACCCGGCGGTCAGGGGCAAAATCTATCTGAAACGAAAAAATACAGGATACCATTTGGTATCCTGTATTTATTGGTTGCGGAGAGGGGATTTGAACCTCCTGACCTCCGGGTTATGAGCCCGACGAGCTACCTAGCTGCTCTACTCCGCGATATATACGCTCTCTCGAGTGCTTGATGATTATAACACTATAATTATATGTTGTCAAGACTTTTTTATGCATTAATTTATAAAAATTAACAATGTTTATATTTACACATATTTTGCTATATGCTAAAATATATATGTTTCTCAAGGATTAGTTTGGGTACTGAAATCTATGTTGTGGTATTGATTTTATGATTTCTACAAAATATTATGGATGTGGTGTTATGGAAGATAAAAAAACGCTGAAAGCATATACATGGTTATGGGGGATTATAACCGCTGTCTACGGCATATGGATGGCTCTTTTTATGAAATGGGATAGTTTTCAGTACATAATTCCCACAGATGCTGATATGGCTTTACCTGCAGAAGATTTTATTGCAAAATTCGATGGAGTGCTTTATGAACCACTCTATTCAAATGCAGGGGTTTATTGGTTGTGGGTTATCGCATCAACGGTTTTGATGTTGCTTTATGCTGTTTTTGTTAAAAAGATTCTTTTTGCAGAAATTTTAACTAAAGCTACAACCGTATTTTGTGCTATTAACTTAATTATTGGCTTTGTTTTCATTACCTGGTATGGCTTTTTAGATTTCCCACATCAGTTTGGTAATATCCTTACCGACGTAACCGCAAGTATGCTAGGTCTTCGTTACCCTTGGTATTTCAAACTCTGGGGCGTTCTCGCTTCTTTGTCTATATTTACAAATACACTTTATATGTATCGTAAGAACAGCTATAAGGGTAAAGCGGGTGTAGTTGTTACGTCATTAGGTTGTGCTGCAATTTACGTTACAATAAACGTGCCGTCAGCAGGACTGGATCTTGTTATGACACCTCGTTGTATTTCTCATTGGGCAACTGCTCTTATTTTTGCATTTTTAGGTGCTACAGGCGTTATTATTTTTCTCTTCCACAAATGCAGAGAAAAAGATAAAAAATACATAATTGCAACTATTGTTTTTATAGCTGTACTTGTGCTTATGCTTGTTCTTTTGGTAACTGTTGGCAAGAGCGCGTTTATTGAGAATCTTCCTATGTGGGTTGCATATGCACTTTTATTTATCGTGAATTTCACTTCTTTTTTTGAGAAGAAAGTAAAGTCAGCAGAAACTGTTGTTACGAAAGGTTGATGAATATGAAGGTTGCAATATATGGCGTGTGGCATGTTCACGCAGGTGGATACACCCGCAAGGCTATGGAAATGGGCGAGGTTGTCGGATTCTATGAGAAAAACGACGCTTTTGCCGAGACTTTCCAAAAGGAGTTTAACATACCTCGTTTCTCATCACCAGAGGAGCTTTTGAAGAGTGATGCCGAGGGCGTTATAGTATGTAGCGCATCAAACGAGCATAAAGAGGATATGATTAAAATTGCAAATGCAGGTAAACATATCTTTACTGAAAAGGTGCTTGCTCTAACTGATGAGGATTGCGTTGAAGTTGAGAAAGCGGTAAAAGCCAATAATGTTCAGTTCGTTATTTCTCTTTTTCAAAAATATATCGGTGCCCGTATTGCAGTTAAAAATGTAGCAGATAGCGGAGAATTAGGCAAAATCAACTATATGCGCTTCCGCAATTGCCATAGCGGTTCTCTTGCAGGCTGGTTACCACCACATTTCTTCAATAAAGAGCAGTGTGGCGGTGGCGCTATGATAGATTTAGGTGCCCATGGAATGTATCTGACTCATTGGATTTTAGGTCTTCCTGTTTCCGCAAAATCAGTTTTCACAATTGCTTGCGAAAATGAGGGCTATGAGCAGAAAAATATTGATAACGTTGAGGATAACGCAGTAACTGTAATGCAGTTCTCAAATGGCGCAATTGCCATAAATGAAACAGGCTTTGTTTCCGATAAATCGCCTACAGTGTTAGAGGTGCATGGTGAAAACGGCTTTGTTCGTATGGAAGGTAACGCCGTTGTTAAAAGCACTAAAGAAACAGATGGTGCAACAGTAGCGGTAGAAATTCCTGATTCTTTGCCTTCACCACTTGAGCAATTCCTTAGCGGAAACGTTCTTGGTGGTTGCGGTATGGAAGAGGCAAAAGCTTTAACTCATATGATGGTTATGGCATACGGAGAAAAATAATATGAAAATAATGTCCTTTAATACACAGCACTGTATGAATTACATAACCAAAGAAATAGATTATCAGGTTATGGCAGATGCGATTCTCAAGTGTGGAGCAGATATTGTAGGCCTTCAGGAAATGCGTTACGAAGACCCTGAATCAGATTTTACCCGTCAGACAGAAAAATTAGCAGAGCTTACAGGTATGCAGTACCATTACTTTGCAAAAGCAGTTAATATATTGGATGACGACGGTTGGTTTGGTAATGGTTTTATTTCAAGAGTTCCTATTGTAAAAGCCGAAACAATACCTATTCCCGACCCTGAGGAAAAAACAGGGGACCAGCTCTACGAAACACGTTGCATTTTAAAGGTAACGCTTCAGAATGGCTTTACTGTTTTATGTACTCACTTTGGGCTTAATCACGATGAGCATATAAACGCAGTTGAAACAGTGCTTGCAAACCTTGAAAAAGAGAAATGTATACTTATGGGGGATTTCAATGTTCGCCCTGAAAATGAAATTCTTTTACCTATCAGGGAATGCATGAAAGATACTGCGTATGTGTTCTCCGAGCCACTTGTAAGCTTCCCGTCAGACAAACCTAACAGGAAGATTGACTACATATTTGTAACTCCTGACGTTAAGGTACTTGAAGCGGATATTCCTGCAATTGTAGCGGCAGACCATAGACCACATACAGCAACTATAGAGTAATAAACATATAAAATTTAAAGAGGTAAAAAATGATAATTACAAATGATATTAAGTATATTGGCGTTAATGACCACGATATAGATTTATTTGAGGGACAGTACGATGTTCCTAACGGTATGGCGTATAATTCATATGCAATCCTGGATGAAAAGATTGCAATTATGGATACTGTAGATGCAAATTTTACTGATGAATGGTTAAATAATATAAAGGCTGTGCTTAACGGCAGAGCCCCTGATTATCTTGTTGTTCAGCATATGGAGCCTGACCACTCTTCAAATATCACAAGCTTTGTTGAAGCTTATCCCGATGCAGTTGTGGTTTCATCAGCTAAGGCTTTTGCTATGATGAAGCAGTTTTTTGGCTTAGAGCTTGAAGATAAGCAGATTGTTGTAGGTGAGGGCGATACGCTTTCTCTCGGTAAGCATAACCTTACATTCGTTACTGCTCCAATGGTTCATTGGCCTGAAGTAATTGTTACTTATGATAGCTTTGATAAGGTGCTTTTCTCTGCTGACGGCTTCGGTAAATTCGGCGCTCTTGATGTAGAAGAAGACTGGGCTTGCGAGGCAAGACGCTACTATTTCGGCATTGTTGGTAAATATGGAGCTCAGACTCAGGCTCTTCTCAAAAAGGCTGCAACGCTTGATATTGAAATCATTTGTCCTCTTCATGGTCCTGTGCTTAAGGATGATTTAGGTTATTATCTTGGTTTATATAATACATGGTCAAGCTATGAGGTGGAGGAGAAAGGCGTTGTAATAGCGTACACATCAGTTTACGGTAACACAAAAAAGGCTGTTGAGCTTCTTGCAGATAAGCTCAGGGGAAATGGTTGCCCGAAGGTTACTGTGAATGACCTTGCAAGGTGCGATATGGCGGAAGCTGTAGAGGATGCTTTCCGTTATGATAAACTTGTTCTTGCTACAACAACTTATAACTCAGATGTATTCCCGTTTATGAAGGAATTTATAAACCACCTTACAGAACGTGGCTACAGAAATCGTACAGTTGCATTTGTAGAAAATGGTAGCTGGGCGCCTGTTGCATCTAAAGTAATGCTTAAAATGCTTGACGGAAGTAAAAACCTCACATATTGCGAGAACACAGTTAAAATTCTTTCTGCATTGAACGACGAAAGCGAAGCTCAAATTGAAGCTCTTGCAAAAGAACTTTGCAAATAATATTAAATTGATAAGCCTTGAGGTGTATTTCTCAAGGCTTTCTAGTATTATACTGTAAAGTACATAATAAAAATACTATATTTTTCTGTGTATTTGTGTGTTTTTATAGTTGACTTTGAAATTTTGCTATGATATATTATTAACAACCGATAGAGGTGCATTTTGTTATCAGTAACCAAAGCGCGAAGGCTTGCCAAAAGCCGCTGTGGTGAAAGGAGCAGGTGCCGAAGTCGACTTCTGGCAAAGGTCGGTCTGGCAATAAGGAATAATATCCTTATTGTTGTCATCCTTTTAGGATGGAGAGCTATCTTCCATAATTTTATACTGTATGTGTATATTTATGTAGATAGTTGCTTTTCGGCAGCTATTATTTTTTTGAAGGAGAATTCCACAATGAAGAAAACAGTTTTTACAGGTGTAGGTACAGCTATTGTTACCCCAATGAATGCAAACGGCGTTGATTATGAAGCTTTTGAAAGACTTCTTGAGTGGCAG
Organism: Clostridiaceae bacterium; assembly: GCA_904501675.1. GTDB lineage: Bacteria > Bacillota > Clostridia > Oscillospirales > Acutalibacteraceae > DTU089. Next base: position 3,869 of record CAJGCL010000084.1, on the reverse strand, counting down.
ATATCAGAGGGTGTAAACGCTCTTGTTGTTGCAGGTACAACAGGCGAGGGTTCAACTCTTACAGACGAAGAACACAAAGAAGTTCTCAAGTTTTCAGTAGATGTAGTAAAGGGCAGAGTTCCGATTGTTGCAGGTACAGGCTCAAACGATACAGCATACGCTATTGAGCTTACAAAATATGCTTGTGAAATCGGTTGCGACGCAATGCTTCTTGTAACTCCTTATTACAATAAAGCAACTCAACGCGGTCTTATTGAATCATTTACCGCTATTGCAGATGCTTCAACAAAGCCTTGCATTCTTTACAATGTTCCTTCAAGAACAGGTTGTAATTTAACTCCTGCTTCTTGTGCAATTCTTGCAAAGCACGAGAATATAGTTGGTATTAAGGAAGCTAGCGGTAACATTTCTCAGGTTGCTGAAATTGCTGCGCTTACAAATGGCGAATTTGATATCTATTCAGGTAACGATGATCAGATTGTTCCTCTTATGTCTTTAGGCGGAAAAGGCGTTATTTCTGTTGTTGCAAATATTCTTCCAAAGAAGACTGTTGAGCTTTGCGATAAGTTCTTTGCAGGCGACCTTGCAGGAAGCTGCAAGATTCAGCTTGATCTTCTTCCTCTTATTAACTCACTTTTCTGTGAGGTTAACCCAATCCCTGTAAAAGCCGCAACTGCTGCAATAGGCTATGGTGAAAACTATGTTCGCCTTCCTCTTACAACAATGGAGCCTGAAAATGAAGCAAAAATGCGCGCTCTTATGAGAGAACAAGGACTTAATGTATGATTTCAAACAATTTATCGATAAAAAATAATATCCTTTACTTTGGTGGCAGAAGCACTGTTGAATTAGCAGAAAAATACGGCTCGCCAATATACGTAATGGATGAGCAGAAAATCCGCGAGAACTGTGGCAAGTATGTAAATGCTATGCATCAGTATTTCGGTGAGAATGCAAAGCCGTTTTTTGCAAGTAAAGCGTGCTCTTTCAAAAAGATTTATAATATTGTAGAGTCTGAGGGTATGTGTGCCGATGTTGTTTCATGCGGTGAAATATATACCGCTATGAAATCAGGCTTTAATATGCAGAATGTTTGCTTTCACTCCAACAGCAAAAACGATTATGATATAAATTTTGCTATGGATTGCGGTGTTGGTTGCTTCGCTTGCGATAATGAAGAGGAGCTTGAAGCAATCAATAAGTTTACAGGCGAAAGAGGCATTAAGCAGAAGATAATCTTTCGTGTAACGCCGGGTATTGATACTCACACCTATGAAGCTGTTAACACCGGCAAGGTGGATTCAAAGTTCGGTTTTCCTATCGAAACCGGCGCTGCTATGGAGATTACAAAAAAGGCACTCGCTTTACCTAACATTGACCTTGCAGGCTTCCATTGCCATGTTGGCTCTCAGCTTTTTGAATCAAGCGTGTTTGTACGCTCTGCGGAAATAATGCTCCAGTTTATTGCAGATGTAAAAGCCGAAACAGGCTTTGAGGCAAGGGTGCTTGACCTTGGCGGTGGCTATGGCGTAAGGTATACCGAAAACGACCCTGAAATTGATATTGAAGATAATATCCGTCAGGTTGCGGAGTTTGTTAAATCAAAGTGTGCAGAGCTTTCTCTCAATGTTCCCGAGGTTCATATGGAGCCGGGCAGAAGCATTGTTGCAGATGCTGGTATCACGCTCTACAGAGTCGGTAATGTAAAGCGTATTGAGGGCTATAAAAACTATGTTTCTATAGATGGCGGTATGAGCGATAATCCGCGCTACGCTCTTTATGAGTCAGAGTACTCAGTTGTTGCTGCTGATAAGGCAGATGAGAATTGCACATTCCTTTGCGACCTTGTTGGCAGATGCTGCGAAAGCGGCGATATTATTCAGCCGAAAATAATGCTTCCTGATTCTGTAAAAAGGGGAGACCTTATTGCAGTTCTTACAACAGGCGCATATAACTACTCAATGGCTTCAAACTACAACAGAATTCCAAAACTTCCTATTATAATGGTGAATGGAGAAGAAGATTACGTTGCAGTCAAAGGCGAAACATTAGAGGATATTATAAGAAATGATATGTAAAATAGAAGCAACCTACCTTTTGGGGTAGGTTGCTTCTATTTATGTTTGGTTAATTATATACCGGTTGTATCCAGTTCGCTTTTGTACTTTCCGTTGGTTGCAACTACAGAATATTTTCTATATTTAGATGCGGTTGGTCCGCTGTCTTTAAAAGTATACGATGTTTTTTTGCCACCATTTACATGGCCAATATATTCCCAATACTCGTGGTAAATATTATAACCATATATATCGTATCCTGTTGCAGAAGGAGCGGGTTTCCACTTAAGTACAAGCTTGAAATCGTCATTGTATTTAGCGCTCACAAGCTTTGGTGCTGTAAGGCGCATTGTGTATAAATAGTCTTCAAAACCGCTATATCTGCCATCAACAACAGCTCTTACTGTATATCTGTAATATTTTCCGTTATTATTTTTAATGGCTTTGTCTAGGTATTCTGTGGTTTTTACTGTACCAAGATATTTCCAGCTTTTTCCGGCTTCTCGTCTGTAAACACGGTAACCTGAGGCACCTGTAACTTCTCTCCAACTAAGCAAAATGCCGTTTTTGTGGTTTTGTAATCCTGTGAGTTTTGGTGTTTCAACATATTTGAGATATTTTCCGTTGTAGTCGAAATTGCTTACACCATCATCATTCAAAGCCTGTACGGAGTAGCGCCAATATTGTCTGTGGGTAGCTGACATATCAATAACAGCGGTTTCTGTTGTTACACCAAGAAGCGTCCATCTTGTTGAACTTGTACCACGTCTGTATACAGCATAAAGGTCAGCGTTAGCTACCTTGTTCCATGTGATCTGAACACCACCGGCAACATTTCCAACGCTTTTTATTTTTGGTGTTTTAGGAACATTGCTTTTATTTATTCCGCAAACAACAACCATATTTTCAAGATGTGTTACGTTGTTCCCTAAATCAATTTGTTTGAACTGGCTTTCTGTTCCTTCGTAATAAATAATACTTATGGATGAATTGCTGAAAGCATTATCACCAATATATTTAACACTAGCAGGAAGTGTTATAGCTATGAGATTTTTAGTGCCGTCATACGCATTTGGGTTTATATGGGTTGTTCCAGGTCGTACTGTTCGGGTTCCGTGGATATACCAAGTGGTGTTGATAAGCTGGTTGTCAATGTAGAATGAATCTCCGTACCAGCTATTTTTATCCTTGTAAATTTTTGAGCCCTTGAAGTAAGAAGCCATAAGGTTTACGTGCGTATTTGGTAAATCTATTTTTTCTAAGTTAACACAATCCTCAAATGCAGAAGAAACGCCCTGAACACCATCAAGGAAGGTAATGCTTTTTATGCCACTACAACCGTTAAAGGCATATGCTTCGATTGCTTTTACACTACCGGGTATTGTTAATTCTGAAAGTGATTTGCAGTTTGCGAAAGCGTATCTATTGATTTCTATTAATGAATTCGGGAATACAACTTTTTCAAGTGATGTGCAACCATCAAAAGCAAAGCCGTAGATGTGCGTTAGCGAGTTAGGTAAATTTATACTCTTTAGTGACGAACAACTGCTAAAAGCGTTGTCGCCTATATATGTTAATCCGTTATCTTCAATATTGACCTGTTCTATTGTTGAGTATCTAAATGAACTTTGTCCAATTGATTTGACGCTATTGGGAATTGTAAGTGTTTTAATGGTTTTACAAAAGTCAAAAGCGGAGTCAGCAATAAAGGTTACAGGTTTACCCTCGTATTCCACTGGAATAACAACATCAACAGGAGTGCCTGTGTAACCGGAAACTGCATATTCACGATTGCTGTTTATGAGTGAGAAT
>CAJGCL010000083.1 GCA_904501675.1 Clostridiaceae bacterium | reverse complement strand
TATATTGTTCAAAACTTTTTAAACATTGATGTTGAAAATGTAGAAGAAAAAAGTTTTCGCAAGCCTTTTTCAAAAGGCTTGAGGGTCAAGGGGCAACGCCCATTGTCGCATTCCGCAGAATGTGAAACCCTTACTAATAATTGCGCAGGAAGGTAGGTAAAACATTCCGGTGTGAATGTTTTACCGTAGGAAACCCTCGCCGGGGGTTTCCTGAAACAACACATTACAATTTATTCATTTCTCTCGTCTTTGATACTTTTCATTATATCGTATACGGAGTTTTTAAGCTGTGGATTATCGTCCATCTTGCTTTCGGCAGCTTCAATTGAATAAATAACCGTTGAGTGCTTTTTACCACCAAATTGAGCACCGATTTCTTCATATGTAAGGTTTGTTACCTCACGCATAATATACATTGCGAACTGTCTTGCATTTGAAATCTCCGCTTTTTTCTTTTCAGAACGGATATCATCTGAGGAAACACCGAAGGAATGAGCAACCTTATCAATAATATTATTAATTGTAACCTCAGTTGGTTGAGCATAATAAATAATATCCTTGATAATATCGTTTGCAACGCCGATTGTAGGAGTTGAGCCGTCTATTGAATAAACTGCATAAAGCTTATTAACAACGCCTTCTATCTGACGGACATTGTTTTTAAGCCTTTCAGCAATAAACTCAACAACATCATCAGGAATATTCATCTGGAACACCTGAGCCTTGCGACGGATAATCGCAATTCTTGTTTCAAGCATCGGTGGCTGAATATCTGCAAGAAGACCCTGAACGAAGCGTGAACGAAGCCTTTCTTCAAGAGTTGCAATATCCTTTGGCGGGCGGTCAGATGTAAGAACAATTTGTTTACCCTGATTTATGAGAGCCTCAAAGGTATAGAAGAATTCTTCCTGAGCAACGCTTGTCTTGCCGATAAATTGAATATCGTCCATAAGAAGAATATCTGCATTTCTGTATTTGTTATGGAATTCAGACATATTCTTTTCGCCCATGTGGTTAATCATTTCGTTAAGAAAATTCTCACCGCTCGTGAAAAGGATATTCATATCCGGCCTTGTTCTTTTAAGCTCCGCTCTTATTGCTTTAAGAAGGTGGGTTTTACCAAGACCTGATTCACCATAAATGAAAAGTGGGTTATGAACGCTACCCGGATTATTTGTTACCGCAACTGCTGCAACATATGCAAACTGGTTAGTTGAGCCAACAATGAAGTTACTGAAGGTAGGCTCTGAGTTTGACTGCTCAGTCTCTCTGTTTACAGGAGCTTTTGCATTTGCTCCGCCAATTCCGTTAGGGCTTGTCCCATGTTCATCTTCGGGAACAGAAATTTCAACAGTAACCTGAAAGCCCATAAGCTCAGTAGCAATATTTTCAATTTCTTTTTTCCAGTGCCTGTCAATCTGATTTTTTTTGAATGAGGTTGATGCCTCAAGAACAAAGCAATCGTCTTCAAAGGAAACAGGAGAGAGAGTTTCAATCCATGTGGTCATAACCGCAGTTGAAACTGAACCTGTAAGCCCTTGCAGAATTGCTGCCCAGAGTTCATAAATATTATCCAAAAATTTCACCCCAAAATTTTTATTTATATTTCGAATTTTTTACATATATAGGTATATATATAATTATAATATTATATTCTATTTAAGTATATCATACCAAAGTAAGAAATTCAATAAAAAAGCTGAAATAACTGACAAAAAATGTTCAAAAAATCAAGGAAAATTAAAGAATAGTTGTTGCTTTTTTAAAAGGGATAATGTAATATTTAAAATAGGAAAAAATTATGGATTTTTATACCCTAAAAAACTTAAGAAAAGAGAAAAAAATGGATATTAAAAAATATATTTGCCCTGTTTGTAATGTTCCTTTTAATGAAAATGATGATGCGGTTTTCTGCCCTGATTGCGGTACTCCGCACCACAGAGAATGCTGGAAAATAAGCGGAAAATGCTTTAATGAGCAGCTTCACGGAACAGCTGAAAATATTGAAAATACATTTAAAAAGCCGGAAGAAAAAACTATATTTTCAAAGCCTGAAGATCCATTGAAGGTTGAGATTGAAGATGACGAGAAAAAGCCTCATTTACCATTCTCAATTGAAATAAAAAACCCTGAAATCAGTATAAATCCTGCTCAGACCTTTCTTATTGAAGGAAAACCTTCTTTTTTATATGAGGTTGCGGTTAAGAAAAATCAAAGATACTATATTCCAAGCTTTATGGCTATAAGCGAAAAAACAAAGAAAAGCTTTTCATGGAATTTCTGGGCATTTCTTGTTCCTTTTGCATGGAGCGTTTACCGCAAAATGTATAAGTTTTCTGTGATTCTCTTTGCTCTTTATATGGTTATTTTAGGCGTCAGCGGATATTACATTTTCTCTGACGAGGGCTTTGTAAATGCAACGATTGAATGTATGGAAGAGGACCCTGAGTATCTTCAGAATATTTCACTTTATCTTTCAAACGGCAGCACAACATTAACAGTCAAGCAGCAAAAGCTCCTTGAGGAAATGCAAGGGATTTATGTTCCGTCTGCAGTAAGCACAATAAGCAGTGTGCTATTGATTGCGTGCCGTCTGTTTATGGGACTTCGAGCCAATACGGAGTATATGAAAACTATAAGAAAGACCATAGAAAAAGGGGAAAAGAAAGGTCTTACAGGGGACAAGCTGAAAATGTTTGTTTACAAAAAGAGGGGAATTGTTCCCATTGTTATCCCTGCAATAATTGCTATTTTTGAATGGCTTACAATTTATTGATTGTGTGTTTTCGGATGTGGATTAAATGAAAATAAAATTTTTGGGCACTTGCGCCGCAGAAGGCTTTCCTGCAATGTTCTGCCAGTGCCCTGTTTGTGAAAAAGCAAGAAAAAAAGGCGGAAAAAATATAAGAACACGCTCCCAGGCTGTTATTGATGATACTATTCTTATAGATTTTCCTGCCGATACATATATGCACGTTTTAACAGGCGGTTTAGATTTAATAAAAATCAAAGCGCTTTTCATTACTCATGCCCACGATGATCATATTTATCCCTGGGATATTATGTACAGAGAATCAAAATATGGCCACCTTAAAAATGAGGACGAAAAGGAGCCTCTTCCTGTGTTTGCAACAGCTGCTTCAGGTAAGGATTTTGTTGATATTTTTAATAGAAAAAACGTGGGCGAAAAAGACCCGAAAGCCTTGATATATAAGGAGATAAAGCCATTCTGTGAGTACGAAATTGAAGGCTATAAAATTATTCCTTTGAAGGCTGACCACGCAAAGCATCTTGACCCTGTTATATATCTTATTTTAAAGGACAATAAGGCTCTTCTTTATGCTCACGATACAGGATATTTCCCTGAAGAAACATGGGAATATCTTGAAAACAGGGGAGTTCATTTAGATTTTGTTTCTCTTGACTGTACAAGCGTTATTAAAGATTACGCGGTTAGTAATCATATGGGCTTAAAGGCTTGTATTGATGTTAAAAATCAGCTTTTAAAAACGAATGCTGACGAAAATACAGTATTTATTCTTAACCATTTTTCTCATAATGGCGGATATATTTACGATGACCTTGTGCCTGTAGCAAAGGAAAAAGGCTTCCTTGTTTCCTATGATGGCGCAGAATTTAAATTTTGAGGATAATTTATGCATACACCATTAGCAGACAGAATCAGACCAACATCTCTTGACGAGATTGTAGGTCAGAAGCATTTAATAGGTGAGGGCAAGCCCCTGAGAAATATTATAGAATCAGGGGAGCTTCCTAATATGATTTTTTACGGTCCGTCAGGTACGGGTAAAACTACCCTTGCAAGAATGATTGCCCAAAAGACCGACAGAACTCTCAGGAAGCTTAATTGCACCACTGCAGGCACTCAGGATATAAGAGATATTGTTGAGGACTTAAACGCCTTTACAGCGCCAAATGGCATACTTTTATATCTTGATGAGATTCAGTATTTCAATAAGCGTCAGCAACAGACTCTTTTAGAGTACATAGAAAACGGCTCAATCACCCTTATTGCTTCTACAACAGAAAATCCATACTTTTATGTATACAGTGCGATTCTCAGTCGTTCTTCAGTGTTTGAGTTTAAATATGTTACACCTGAAGATGTTGAAGAGGCAGTAAACAGAGGCTTCAGGCTTTTAGCAGAAGAAAAGGGCGAGGAATTCAGCATTGAAGACGGAGTTTCAAGCCATATTGCAACAGCTTGTGGCGGAGATGTTAGAAAATCTCTTAATGCGGTAGAGCTTTGCGTTTTGGCTGCCAAAAAACCCGAAGAAAACGAAAAAAGAATAATTACTCTCGAAAGCGCACAGTCTCTTACTCAGAAAAGTGCTATGCGTTACGACAGAGAGGGCGACGAGCATTACGATATTTTATCTGCATTCCAGAAATCTATGCGCGGCTCTGACCCTGATGCCGCCGTACATTATTTAGGCAGGCTTTTAGAGGCAGGGGATATGACATCTGCAATACGCAGGCTTCTAGTATGCGCTGCTGAAGATGTCGGGCTTGCCTACCCCATGATTTTACCTATAGTAAAGGCGGCAACAGATATTGCTATGCAGGTTGGTATGCCTGAGGCAAGAATTCCTCTTGCAGATGCAGTTATTTTAGTTTGTAACTCGCCAAAATCCACTACAGGCCACGACGCAATAAATATGGCTATGCAGGATTTGGAAAGAGGTAAAAGCGGTCCTATACCACGTCAGCTTCAGAATAAGCATTTTGACGGAGAGGATGCGGCGGTAAAAGGGCAGAATTATAAATACCCTCATTCATACCCTAACCATTGGGTAGCTCAACAGTATCTGCCCGATTGCCTTAAGGACACTCAGTATTATTCCTATGGCGATAATAAGCAGGAGCAAGCCGCCAAGGAGTATTGGGATAAAATCAAGAAAAAGTAAGAGGGGGATTTTGTGAAAAAGAAAGTTCTTGCGTTAACTATTATTTGTTGTTTACTTTTCTCTGTATTAAGTGTGTCAGTAAGCGCAGAAGTGCCTGAAAGGGTAATTCTTGACAACAGCGTTTTTTACATTGATGTTTCCGAAAATTATATGTATTACACCGAAGAGTCTGACAATTTCCATATTGTAGATTCAGATTTCGGTGGTCAGGAATTAGAATTTTTCGTAGAAGGTAACCTTATGTTCCCAAAAGGCTTTGAAAAAGCCTCAGACGAAGAAATTGTCTCTAAGGTAAGAAGAATTGTTAAATGGGGCGCAGATTTTACCGTTAACAACGTTGAAAGAAAAATTGTAAACGGCCAGAAAACAGCAATTGTCAGCTGTACAGAGGATTCTTTCGGAACATATGACTACGAATATTATTTGTTTGCTACAAAGCAAGCAGTTTGTGTTATCTCCGTTTCCTACGATACTGAGGAAGAAAAACAAGAAATTCAAGGTATGCTGGAAACCTTTGTTCTTAACGGAACAAATTTCCCCGGTGATAAGCCAATAAATAATCATGATTTTTCAAATTGTCCTGATTATTACGAAGCGATAGAACAAGTAGCAGAAGAATATTACGATTATGATGAGGAATTTGACGATATAATGTGGGGCGTGTTTGGCTTCTTTGGTATTTGTCTTTTAGGCTTACCTGCTCTGATCATTGCCCTTATTCTTCTTATTATAGGATGGAGAAAAAACAAAAAGCTGGTTAAGGAATATGAAGGCTATTTTGGTAATATTAACGCAGTAAGATATACTGTAAGGGCTCAACAGGCTCAATATAATCAGTATAATATGGGGTATAATTATCAGGCAAACCCATACGGACAGCCGCAACAGAATTATCAACCACAGGCAAATCAATATTCTCAGCAGATGAATTATCAGCCTGCACCTGTTCCTCAGCCTGTTAATGAGCAGCCACAGCAAGCATCCGTTTTAAACGGAGAAATTCAAAATAATAATCAGCAGTGATTTTATAAAAAATAATTTAAAGGAGATATATTATGAAACAGTTTCCAATTGGTGTAATTGTGGATAGCTTCAGAACAGATATCCCAACTGCAGTTAAAAAAGCCGCTGCTTGCGGTGCTCAGGGTATTCAGGTTTACGCTACTCGCGGTGCAATGAGCCCTGATGAGCTCGTAGGTGCAAAAAGAAAGGAATTCCTTGATATTGTTAAGTCAAACGGCCTTGTTATTTCTGCTCTTTGCGGAGACCTTGGCGGTGGTGGATTTATCCACAAGGATTTAAACCGTCAGAGAGTTGACTATTCAAAAAAGATTCTTGACCTCGCTAAAGAGCTTGAAACAGATATTGTTACAACTCATATCGGTGTTGTACCATCTGACCCTAATCACGACCGCTTTAAAATTATGCAGGAGGCATGCAGAGAGCTTGCAGAATATGCAGATTCAATTGATGCTCACTTTGCAGTTGAAACAGGTCCTGAAACAAGCGCAGACCTTAAAATGTTCCTTGACAGCCTTGATTCAACAGGGGTAGGCGTTAACCTTGACCCTGCAAACCTTGTTATGGTTACAGGCGATGACCCTGTTAAGGCTGTTCACAACCTTAAAAAGTATATTGTACATACTCACGCTAAGGACGGTAAGCAGATTTTCTACCGCGACCCTGAGATCGTTTACGGTATCAAAAAGGATGTTATCGTAACAGATGATTCATTTATTGAGGTTCCACTCGGTGAGGGTAGCGTTGATTGGCCAAACTACCTTAAAGCTCTTGAAGAAATCGGCTACAACGGCTTCCTCACAATCGAAAGAGAAGTTGGCGACGACCCTGAAAGAGATATCAGAGCAGCAGTTGAATTCCTTAAAAGAAATATGAAATAAGAAAAAGAAGGCTCGAAAGAGCCTTCTTTTTTAGATGCTAGATACCGGGATGCCAGATGCCAGTTGCCAAGTGCCAAGGATTTTGAGTAATTAAAATAGGATAATCATTGGAAATTGGGCACTGACCAATCCCTAAATTTCCTCATTACTATCCATACATATTTTTTCGGCATCTGTTTGCGCTTTTATTAGTATTTTACGTATCGTATCAATATCTTTTTCTTTTAAAGCGTTTGTTATAGCATTAAAAAGTAACAAATACATTTTCTTATACATATTTTTCACCTCGTGAATATTATATGCAATTACTGCATAAATTACAATATGCAATATTCGCATATTGTAATATTGTTCTGGTGATTAAAATGTACGAGAGAATAAGAAATTTAAGAGAAGATAAAGACCTTAACCAATCAGAAGTAGCCCAAATATTGAATATAAGTCAATCTACTTATTCAAGGTATGAAAACGGTAATCTTGACGTACCTACAGAGGTATTGATTTCTCTTTCTAAATTTTACAAGGTAACTGTGGATTATATTTTAGGCTTAACAGAATAAAAAGAAAACCGCTAACTGATTTATACTCAGTTAGCGGTTTTATAATATGTTATTTTAAATTATTTCTTTGCAGTTGCTTTCTTTAAAATAAAGAGAACAAGGATTGTAACAGCTGCCATTACAGGAAGAACGATCATCCAGTTTGTAACAAAGCCTGCGAAGATGTAGCCAACAAATGAAATTGCAGCAACTGTAATCGCATATGGAATCTGTGTCTGTACATGATTGATATGGTCGCAACGAGCGCCTGCAGAAGACATAATTGTTGTATCAGAAATTGGTGAGCAGTGGTCGCCGCAAACAGCACCTGCAAGGCAAGCAGACATACAAACAACGCCGAGAGGGTCGCCGATTGGGAAGATTGCAAGCACGATAGGAATAAGAATACCGAATGTGCCCCAAGATGTACCTGTAGAGAAAGCGATACCGCAAGCCACAAGGAAAATGATTGCAGGAAGGAAGTGGCTTAATCCTTCTGCGTTTGCAAGAGCATTGCTTACGAATGTATCTGAATCAAGGAGACCTGTCATATTCTTAAGTGATGTTGCCATTGTAAGAATAAGAATAGCAGGAACCATTGCTATAAAGCCCTTTGGAATGCATTCCATAGCCTCTTTGAAAGTGATAAGGCGGCGAGCAATAAAGTAAATAATTGTGAAAAGGAGAGCAACAAGACCGCCCCATGGAAGACCAACTGTTGCGTCTGTATTTGAGAATGCATCAATAAAGCCAAGTGATGGGTCATAATTTGCAGAAGCAAATACCCACTCCTCGCCCATGCATCTACCAACATAGAAGAGAGAGAATACGCAAACAACAATAAGGATAAGGATAGGAAGAACAAGGTCAATAACCTTTGCCTTTGTTGTAGCAGGAGTATCATCCTCGCCAACCTCTGTACCGCTTGTGAAAAGGTCGCCCTTAAGAGCGTTTGCTTCGTGAAGCTTCATTGGGCCGTAGTCAAATTTCATAACTGTGATGCCAATGATGAACACGAATGTAAGAAGTGAATAGAAGTTGTAAGGAATTGCCTGGCAGAAAAGGGAGATACCCTGTCCGTCAGGAGCGTAGCCTGAAACAGCTGCTGCCCATGATGAAATAGGAGCAATCATACAAACAGGTGCTGCAGTAGCATCAAT
>CAJGCL010000082.1 GCA_904501675.1 Clostridiaceae bacterium | reverse complement strand
GTCTCTTGCAAGCTTTGCTCTTTCGTTACCTTCAGCTGCAGCAGCCTTAACAGCTCTGTCGTCTGAGTGAACGCCTGAAACGCCGAGAACACCGCTCTGCTTGTTCATAATCTTATCCATTTCATCAGGTGAAATGTTGTGTTTTTTCATAATGTATGTGATAGCTGATGGGTCAACGCCACCGCAACGAGTACCCATTGCAAAACCATCAAGAGGAGTAAGACCCATACTTGTATCAAGAACCTTGCCGTCTTTAATAGCTGTAATTGAGCAACCATTACCAAGGTGGCATGTGATAAGCTTAATATCCTTAAGGTCTTTACCAACGATTTCTGCAGTTCTGTATGCAACAAAGCGGTGAGATGTACCATGTGCACCATAACGGCGGATGTGGTCTTCTTCATAATACTTATATGGAGGAGGGAAGAGGTAGCTTGTAGCAGGCATTGTGCTGTGGAATGCGTTGTCAAATACTGCTACCTGTGGAACGCTGTCGCCAAATACTTCGTTACAGCATTTGATACCTACAACGTGAGCAGGGTTGTGGAGTGGTGCAAGAGCGCTGAGATAGTCAATCTTCTCAAGAACGTCATCATTGATAATAACGCTTTCTGTGAAAAGGTCGCCACCCTGAACAACTCTGTGGCCGATAGCGTTGATTTCTTCAAGAGAATTAATAACCTTGCAATCGCCAACTGTAAGAGCATCCTTAACAATGTTGAAAGCAACCTTGTGGTCAGGAATATCTACATATTCATCAAAGCTTCTGCCGTCAAATGTAGAACCTTTTGTATGGCTCATATCTGTAGCGATTGATTCGCAGATACCTTTTGCGAGAACCTTTTCGCCCTCCATATCAAAAAGCTGATACTTAAGAGAGGAGCTTCCGCAGTTAATTACGAGAATTTTCATTAATAAACCTCCAAATAAATGGTTAATATTCTAAATAAGAAATAAAAACCTATTATAATTGTGTAAAATATTCACCAAGTAATCATTATATCACTAATTATCTTTTTTGCAAGTAAAAAACAGATTTTATTGAAAGGAGAAGCATATGAATTTCGGTATTGTTGCAGAATTCAATCCGTTTCATAACGGTCACAGATATATTGTGGATGAATTGAAAAATAATGGCGCAGATACTGTTACCGCGGTAATGTCAGGTAGCTTTGTTCAGCGTGGCGAGTGCACTTGTGTTTCTCCTTATGAACGAACAAAAATGGCATTGGAAAATGGTGTGGATTTGGTTTTATCCTTACCTGTACCGTATGCTACTGCTTCTGCAGAAAGATTTGCTCAGGCAGGGGTAGATATTCTCTGCACAACAGGTGTTATAAATGCTTTGGGCTTTGGCTCTGAATGTGGCAATAAAGAGCTTATAACCGAATGTGCTGAAAGTCTTTTGAATTCTGAAATTAATGCATATATAAATAAATATCTCGGTGAAGGTGTTTCGTATCCTGAGGCGCGGCAGAAAGCTCTCTGTGAAATGTGCTCAGGTAATATAGCATCTGTTATTGCAACACCAAACGATATTTTAGGCGTAGAGTACACAAAAGCCATTCTTAACAGAAATTATAAAACAGATATTTACCCAATAAAAAGAATTGGCGCAAGCCATGATTCAAATGAGTTTTCTGAGAATATTTGCTCTGCATCTGCAGTTAGAGAGCTTCTCAAGAAAAAAGAAAATGTTTCACGTTTTTTACCTGAAGAAACGGCTTTGATTCTTGGTGAAGCGATAAATAATGGCAAAGCACCTGCAGATTTTAAAAACACGGAAGACGCGGTGTTGTACAAGCTTCGTACAATGAGCGTTGAGGATTTTTCTCTTCTTCCTGATGTAAGCGAAGGCTTGGAACATAGAATATATTCTGCTGTTCGTTCATCAACCACAGTTGATGAAATACTTGAAAAAATCAAAACAAAGAGGTATACTCATTCAAGGCTTCGAAGAATAATTCTTTGCGCATTTCTTGGTATTACAAAGGAAGATGTAAGCAAGCCTGTGCCCTATATAAGGGTGCTAGGTTTTAACAACAAGGGTGCAGAATTGCTGAAAGTAATGAAAAAAACTGCAACTCTTCCTGTTGTTACAAAATCCTCGGATATTAAAGCTCTTAATGAAGATGCCCAACGCATATTTGAATTGGAATGTAAGGCAAGAGATATGTTTTCTCTTATGTTGCCTGTTGCGGATGTTTGCGGCAAGGAAATGACAGATAAAATAATTGTTAAAGGATAAATTTATGGATTTAATCGTAATTGGTGGCGGTGCAGCAGGCCTTATGGCTGCAGGTACAGCAGCACAAAATGGCTTGAAGGTAACTCTCTTTGAGCGCAACGAAAAATTAGCCCGTAAGGTTGCTATAACAGGTAAGGGGAGATGCAATGTTACAAATAATTGTCCTCTTCTTAATGACCTTATTGCAAATGTGCCTGTAAACGGCAGATTCCTTTACGGCGCTTTTTCAAGGTTTACAACAGACGATACGATAGACTTTTTTGAAAGACTTGGTGTTCCTCTTAAAATAGAGAGAGGTAACAGAGTTTTTCCTGTTTCCGACAGAGCGCTTGATATTGTAGACGCTCTTAATAAATTTATTACAGTTAATGGCGTTAAAAGAAAAACTGCCCGTGTAACTGAGCTTATTATTGAAGATGGTGCAGTAAAGGGCTGTATAACTGAAGATGGTTCAAAGCATTTTGCTGATAATGTGCTTATTGCAACAGGCGGCAAGTCTTATTCTGCTACAGGATCAACAGGTGATGGTTATGTTCTGGCTAAACAGGCGGGGCATACAATTACCGATTTGAAGCCGTCTCTTGTTCCCCTTGAATGCCACGAGGGCTGGTGTACTGATGCTCAGGGACTTTCCCTTCGTAATGTGGAAATTCAGGTTGAGGATACAAAGACCTTTAAAACTGTTTACAAAGATATGGGCGAAATGCTCTTTACCCACTATGGTGTATCAGGCCCAATGATTCTTTCAGCTTCTTCTCATATGCGCAATATGGAGAGAGGAAGGTACGTTATCCATATAGATTTCAAGCCTGCTCTTACCCACGAACAGCTTGATAAACGCTTGCAAAGAGATTTGCTTGAATGCTCAAACAAAAATCTTTTCAATACACTTTCGCTTATGTTACCTCGTAAAATGATTCCTATTGTTGTGAAACTTTCAGGTCTTAACGGCAATACAAAATCTAATCAGGTAACAAAGGATATGCGAGAAGCTCTTGTATATCTTCTTAAAGATATTCGTCTGACTGTTACCGATTTCAGACCTCTTGAAGAAGCAATCATTACCTCAGGTGGTGTAAGCGTTTCAGAAATAGACCCCAAAACAATGAAAAGTAAAAATATTGAAGGTCTTTACTTCGCAGGTGAGGTTATAGATGTAGATGCCTATACAGGCGGCTTCAATCTGCAGATAGCATTTTCTACAGGTAATCTTGTTGGAAACTCAATATAACGGAGGATTTATTATGATAAATATAGCAATTGACGGTCCTGCAGGCGCAGGCAAAAGCACAATCGCAAAAACAGCATCAAAGGAGCTTGGCTACATATATGTAGATACAGGCGCTCTTTATCGTACAGTAGGTCTTAATGCATTGAGACTTGGTAAAGATACAAAAAGCGAGGCAGAGGTTGTGCCTACTCTTGAAAATCTTCAGGTTTCCCTTCGTTTTGTTGATGGCGAGCAGAGAGTTTTTCTTGGCGATGAAGATGTTTCAACGGCTATTCGTCAGAATGAAGTTTCTATGGCAGCATCAAACGTTTCTGCTATCCCTAAGGTAAGGGAATTCCTTTTCGATTTACAAAGAGATATTGCTAAAAAGAATAACTGCATTATGGACGGTAGAGATATAGGTACAGTTGTTCTCCCTGATGCACAGATTAAAATATATCTTACCGCTTCTGCAGAGGCTCGCGCAGACAGACGTTATAAGGAGCTTATTGAAAAGGGTCAGGACGTTAATTACGATGATATTCTTAAAGAGATTGAGCTTCGCGATTATCAGGATACTCATAGAGAAATTGCTCCTCTCAAAAAGGCTGATGATGCTGTGCTTGTAGATACAACAAAGCTTACTCTTGAAGAATCCATCGACCATATGCTCAGCGTTATAAGGGAGCGTATATAATGGCATCTGTTGTTTTAGCAGAAAAAGCAGGCTTCTGTTTTGGTGTGGACAGAGCAATAAAGTTAATAGAAAAATTAACTGCAGAAGGGAAAAAGGTTGCGACATTAGGCCCGATTATTCACAACCAGCAGGTTATTGATGGTTTGGGTAGCAGAGGGGTTAAGGTTGTTGAAGCTCCTGAAGAAGTCGAAACAGACGCAATTCTTGTTTTGCGCACACATGGAGTAACAAGAGATGTTCTCGGTGCTGTTGAAAAAAGTGGTTGCGAGTTTATTGATGCTGCTTGTCCATTCGTAAAGAAAATCCATAAAATAGTGCTTGATAATTCATCAGAAGATGTTATTACTCTTATCGCAGGAGACTGTAACCACCCTGAGGTTAAGGCAATAAAAAGCTGTGCAAAAGGTGAGAGTTTTGTTGTCGGAAATGCAGATGAGTTAGGGGCTCTTGTTGAAAAACATCCTCTTATACGGAAAAAACAAGTGATTTTTGTTTCTCAAACGACTTTCAGCGTAAAAGAATGGAAAAAAACCATAAAAAAAGTAAAATTACTATGTACAAATGTGAAAATATTTGATACAATATGCAGTGCGACCGAAGAAAGGCAAAGTGAGGCAGAAGCCTTGTCTCAGAACTGTGATGCAATGGTCATAGTTGGCGGCAGGCACTCATCAAATACGAGAAAACTTTTCAGCGTTTGTGAGAAAAATTGCCCGTCATTTCTAGTTGAAACTGCCAATGAGCTTAATGGTATCAGGCTTAGCGGTTTTAACTGCGTCGGTCTGACTGCGGGTGCATCTACTCCCGCCGGTATTATAAAGGAGGTACTTGAAACCATGTCCGAAATTCTCAAGGAAAACAATATGATTGAGGAGGAAAGAGTGCTTGACTCTGCATCAGCTGAAGATTTTGATTTCGCAGCTGCATTAGAGGAATCTCTCAATAGTATGAACAGCGACCAGAAGGTTGTTGGTACAGTATTGAGCGTTTCTCCAACAGAGATACAGGTTGATATCGGCAGGAAGCAGACAGGCTATATTCCTTATAGCGAATATAGCAGTGACCCAAATGCAGATCCAAAAGCTGAACTCAAAGTTGGCGATTCTCTTAACCTTATCATCATGAAAACAAACGATCAGGAAGGCGTTACAATGCTTTCCAAAAAACGCTACGATGCTATTGCAGCATGGGATGTAATCGTAAATGCAGAAGGAACAGATACCATTCTTGAAGGCGTTGTTACTGAAGTAATCCGTGGCGGTGTAATTGTTGTTTCTAACAATGCACGTCTCTTTATCCCAGCATCTCTTGCAACAGCAAGTCGTAACGATAAGCTTGAAGATCTTCTCAAGAAGACTGTTAAGTTCAAAGTTATTGAAGTTAACAAGCAGAGAAGAAGAGCTGTTGGTTCAATCCGCGCAGTTCTCAAAGAAGAAAGAAAAGAAGCAGAAGCAAAATTCTGGGCAGAGGCTCAGGAGGGTGAAGTTCGTAAGGGTGTAGTTAAATCTCTTATGAAGTTCGGTGCTTTTGTTGACATTGGCGGCGTTGATGGTATGATTCATATTTCTGAGCTTTCATGGAGCAGAATTAAGGATCCATCAGAAGTTGTTAATGTAGGCGATGAGGTTGAGGTTACAATTAAATCACTCAACCCAGAAAAGAAGCAGATTGCTCTTGGCTATAAGAAGCTTGAAGACAACCCATGGGAAATCTTCAAGAGCAAATATTCAGTAGGCGATGAAGCAGAAGTTGAAATTGCAAACTTTACAGATTTCGGCGCATTTGCTCATATCGTTGCAGGTATTGATGGTCTTATCCACATTTCTCAGATTGCAAACAAGCATGTTGCAAAGCCTGCAGATGTTCTTAAAATCGGCGAGAAGGTAACTGTTAAGATTACTGAAATCGACGAAGAAAGAAAGAGAGTAAGCCTTTCAATCCGCGCTCTTCTTCCTGAAGAGGAAGCAGCAGAGGCTCCTGTTGAAGAAGTAGTTGAGGAAGCTGCGGAATAATTAAAGTATTACGGTACATAAGCTGTAATAATAAGCCGTAGAAAGATTTCTTTCTACGGCTTATTTATCGGAAAAAGGAGGTGCAAATTTGTACTGTCATAACTGTCATAAAAGAAGTCCTGAAAATTTTCAAAATTGTGCGTATTGCGGTGCAAAGCTTGCGCCTGAGAAGAAAAAACTTCCGTCAACATTTATAAAAAAAGATAACTTTAAATTTAAAGTTCCTTTTAAGGTCTTGGTTGTTTCTCTTCTTGTTTTTGCTACAATAATATCTGTTGCGGCAATTTTTACGGCAACTGTAACAGGTTCTAAGCCTGAAAAGGTAGTACGTGATTTTATTCGTTCTGTACAGACTCAGGATGAAAAGCTTTTTTATTCTCTTTACGATGAAGGTATAAAGGGATATAAAAAAGAAAACAGATATTACGGTGATGAGGAAACCTTTAAAAATATGGTTTTGCCTGTAAGTGAAAGCCATGAATTTTATAAAGATAAATGTGGCGAGGATTATAAGCTTACTTATTCTATAAAAGAAATCCGAACTCTTGATGACGAACAGTTGCAGATATTCACCGAAATGCTTGAAACCGACTTCTCATACATAAAGCTTCCTTCACGAGTAGATTTACTTTGCGTTGAAATTACCGCAAAAGGTGGAAAAGGCGAGTACAAGAGCGTTTATAATGACTTTTGGTGCATGAAAATCAAAGGTAAATGGTATAAGGTTGATAAAACTATTTATACAGTTTTCGAGAAAATTAAAACGACAGAATAACGCAAGTAGCGAAAAATCTGTCGTTTTTTATTGTTTTTAAAAATATTTTGTATTTTGTACAAAAATATATGCGAAACGCTAAAAAATATTTGACATTTTAACGATGCTGTGGTATTCTCTATATAAGAATATGGGATTATAGTTTATCGGGGTGGTATTTTGGGCGGTGTTAAACAGGCGGATTATTTAAATCTTGCTGATGACCGTCTTGCTCTTATGGCTCAAAGCGGTGATGAAGGCGCATTTAATGCCCTTGCCGCTCGTTATCTTAAGTTGAAATCCCGTAAAACAAATTCCACATACCTTGACGAAGAAGATTTTCTTCAGGAGAGTATGTTCGGCTTCTTAAATGCTGTGCGTACCTATAGTGAAGAAAAAGGTGTTCCTTTTAAAGCATATGCCGGTGTGTGTATGCGTAATAGTGTGAAATCTGCCGCAGGCGGTCTTTCTAAGGAGATTCAGACTGGTGGCGATATGGAAGCTATCCTTGAAATAGGTACGGATGAAGACCCACTTAATAAGATAATCGGTAGCGAGCATCTTAATGAGGTTCTTAGTGCTTGCGAAATATCTCTTTCTAATCTTGAAAAAACAGTAGTTTTTTTCAAAGCAGGCGGTATGAGCTACGATGAAATCGGTAAAAAGCTTGGTATGGATTCCAAGGCAGTTGATAATGCCGTTCAGCGTGCACGAAAAAAATTAAAAAAGGCTTTAGCCGAATAATCGGTTAATATAAATGTCCTCTTAGCTTAAAAGCAGAGCGTTGTTAGGTTTCGGAATTTTCCAAAACCTTTATACAAAAGGTGGCGGTGCGATTCCGTTAGAGGGCGATATCAAAAAATAGCGAGGTAGCAAAAATGTACGAAGACAAAACACTCATCTGTAAAGAGTGCGGCAACGAATTTATTTTCACAGCCGGCGAACAGGAATTTTACGCAGAAAAAGGCTTGGTTAACGAGCCAAAGAGCTGTAAGGCTTGCCGTGATGCACGTAAGGCAGCTATGAAAGGCGAGCGTGAAAAATTCACAGCAGTTTGTGCAGAGTGCGGCGGCGTTGCTGAAGTTCCATTCAAGCCACGCGAGGATCGTCCTGTTTACTGCAGCGATTGCTTCAACAAGAAAAAAGAAGCAGAGGCTTAATTACATAAAAATGTAAAAGTTTCACCCCTTGGGAGTAATCCCAAGGGGTTTGCTTTTTAGTCTATAAACTTATCCATAAGAGTATATCCTACCTCAACAAAGTTGCCTGTTGCTTTTGCAGTTTCCTCGTTAAAGGATTCAATGCCGTTATCCCTTGCATTAGACTTCTGATAAATCATATATGGAACAGGGTCTGAAGCGTGGGTCATTGTAACAATAGGTGTAGGGTGGTCAGGGAGAACCATAATTTTATAGTCCTCATATTTTTCGAGGGCAGGTAAAAGTTTGCCGAGAATCTTTTCGTCAATAATCTCAATTGCTTTAACCTTGTTTTCAGGCTCGTTTCTGTGTCCGCACTCGTCAGGAGCTTCAAGGTGAATATAAACAAAATCTTTTGTTTCAAGCTCTTTTATAGCACATTCTGCTTTGCCGTCGAAGTTTGTATCTATGTAGCCTGTTGCACCTTCAACCTCGGGCGCTGCCATTCCTGCACACTTTG
>CAJGCL010000081.1 GCA_904501675.1 Clostridiaceae bacterium | reverse complement strand
CCGTTGCAATTGAGGAACAGAATTTTGAGCTTGCCGCCACATTGCGCGACAGAATAAACGATATTATTTCACAAGGGGGCGAAGGTTAATGGGTGCAAAATGGTATTTAGGTACAGGCGCACAGAACGATGTTGTTATTAATACAAGTATTCACCTTGCCCGTAACCTAAGAAGCTTTCCTTTCCCTGCAAGGCTTTCTCTTCCTGATAAATTAAAGGTAAACACTGTTATCAAAGAGTCTGCAGATACAATTTCAGGCTATAAATTCAATTATAATGAGATGAAAACCCTTTCTCAGTCTGAGGTCGTTTCTCTTGCAGAAAGGCACCTTGTAAGCCCAGAATTTGCATCTTCAAGAGACGGCAGAGCTTTGCTTCTTACAGATGATGAAGCGGTCAGTATTATGCTTAATGAAGAGGACCATATTCGTTTGCAGGTTATGTATGCAGGTTTTGCGCTTGATGAAGCCTTCCGTACAGCTACCGCAATTGATAAAGAGCTTTCTCAGAAACTTAATTTTGCTTTTGATGATAAATTAGGCTATTTAACTCAGGATCCAATTGCTTTGGGTACAGGTATGAAGGCATCTGTTGTTCTTCATCTTCCTGGTCTTGTTACCACCTCTCAGATAACAAAGCTTATAACAACAGTTTCAAAGCTTGGTCTTTCTCTGCGTGGCTCCTATGGCGAGGGCGCGGCTGCAAAAGGCGATATGTTTAGGTTGAGTAATACAATCACTCTTGGCATAAGCGAGAGAGCAGCAATTGAAAACCTTAAATCAATTGCTTTGCAGATTGCGGCTCAGGAACGAACTGCTCGTGAAGAAATTTTTAAAGCACCTGTTACTGAAGACAGAATTTATAGAGCTTATGGCGTTTTGAAATACGCTAGAATGATAGATACAAATGAGTTTATGGAGCTTATGTCTCTTGTGCGCTTAGGCGCTGTAAAGGGCATTGTTAATATGGATTGTGCAACTATTGAGGCGCTTATGATTCATATGCAACCTGCTACAATTTCGCTTTCGGTTGATAGACCACTCGATAGAATAGAGAGGGATAAACTCAGAGCAAGTCTTGTAAGGCAGAATTTAGGATAAATAAAACAAAATTAAAAACCGAAAATAGTAGTAATACTGTTTTCGGTTTTTTGTTGCTTAAAATATAATAATATGGTAATATAATCAATGTTCAAATTTAGATTAGAGAGATGTGTATGGAAGAGAAAATCAGAAGAAGAAAAGCTTTTGCTTCATCCTTGCTTTTAACTCTTGCAGCCTTTATATGGGGTACTGCCTTTGTTGCTCAGAGCACGGGTTTGGAGTTTATAGGGAATTTCACGTTCCTTTGCCTTAGGTCTTGCCTTGCAGTAGTTGTGCTCACACCTGTTTCATGGTTTATATTCAGAAATAACAGGAGAAAAGTGGGTGAAGGGGAGCACGGAGAAAATAAAAGTTTTATATCCAAACGTCTTTTGTTAGGCGGTCTGCTTTGCGGTGGCTCTGTTTGCCTTGCTTCATTAGTGCAGCAATACGGCATAATGCTTTCAAGCGTTGGTAAATCAGGCTTTCTTACAACCTTATATATACTTATAGTGCCGATATTAGGTATCTTTTTAAAACGCAAGGTAAAGCCTGTTTTGTGGCTTTGCATAGCAATTGCAACATGTGGAATGTATTTTCTGTGTGTTACTGCATCGGGCGGTGTAGGCATTGGCGATGTGCTTCTTATTATGTGCGCTTTTCTTTTTGCCGTGCAGATAATGATAGTTGACCATTTCATACAAACAGTAGACGGTGTAAGGCTTTCTCTTATCCAGTTTGCTGTTACCGCTGTAATTTCCGCTATCGGTATGTTTGCCTTTGAAAATCCTGATCCGGTAGCCATAGGACAAGCCTGGTTCTCAATTTTCTACGCAGGTGTACTTTCTTCGGGTATTGCGTTCACTCTGCAGATTGTAGCGCAGAAAAACCTCAATCCAACAGTTGCAAGCCTTATAATGAGCCTCGAATCCGTTTTTGCCGCCTTGGCAGGCGCCTTCTTCGGTGAAAGGCTTACGGGCAGAGAAATCTTCGGTTGCGCCCTTGTATTCCTTGCAATAATAATTGCACAGTTGCCGTTTGAAAAATTAGTGAAAAAGAAAAGCAAATAAAAATAAAACCTCTTGATTCTCGTAATCAAGAGGTTTTTTGTTGTTAATTATTGACGGGCAGTTTCATATTTAATATCAATATCTTTTTTGAAAAGCAGGTAGTCATATTGGGGAATCCAGTTGTCGCCAATTTCAGTTTTGTTTGTAAATTCACTTTCTGATTTTGCAACATTCATAACGCTTACGCCCTTAAGCTCACCGTCTTCCTTGTAGCAGGTGTCCCAAAAAGCGTGGTGTCCTACGTATATAACGCTTTCAGGTATATAAACGCAGCTTAAATTCTGGTTGTAGCTGAATGCGTCTGAGCCGATATATTCAAGTCCTTCGGGGAGTGAAATATAAACATCACCCAGTGTGGCTTCGTCCGCAAAATGCGGGTCGCTCACATTTTCAGCTGTGTATGTATAAACATTTTCAAGGGATGGGTGAGTGCTCCATTGGTCAACTCGTTCGTGGAGCTTGAATATAGCAAGTGTTTCAATTGTCTTCAAGCCTTCAGGGAGATAAATCTTTCTAAGGTTAGCGTAGTTGAAGCACATTTCGCCGATTTTTGTAACAGTAGACGGTACAATGTAAATCTGAATGTCTCTTTCGTATTCAGGTGTAACCTCGTCTCTGTAAAGCTCTTTTTCGTAGCCGTATTTCTGCCTGAGGTATTCGTCGTGGTCGCAAGGGTAGCAAAGAATTTCTGTTTTATCCTTGTTGTAAAGCACACCGTCAACATCGCAGTAATTAGGATTGTTTTCGTCAACCTCAATGTTTTGCAATGCCCAGCAGGAATAGAATGCCTTAGGGTCTACAAACTCAACATTTGCGCCTATAGTAATCGTTTTAATCTTATCATCGCAGTTAAGAGTGAACTGCCTTACAGATTTAATAGGCTTTGTAGTGTCCTTAACTACCTTGAAGTTTGTTGCAGGGTCATTGTTGCCGGGTATATATTCAATATCCGAAACGTAGTCTATTTCAAGCTCTGTAAGGTAACCTGTGTTGCTGAATTTTGAGAACTCAATACCGTTTGCAGTTTCGGTGTAGTCGAATGTATCGTTCTGCAAAGCAAGCACACTGAAATAGATGGAAAGTGAAACGGCAACGATAATTACTATAACGAATAACGCCTTCTTTAAATTATAGTATTTATAAGGCTTGTTAATGTGTGGCGCTGCAAGGCCCGGTACCTGAAAAGTCCATATTTCGTCTTCAGGTATATTAAGCTCAACGTCTGCGCCCCAGTCATTAGCTTTATTCTGCTTTTTTTCTTTTTTGCTCATACTTTCCACCTCCTTAACCCTTGTATCCGCCGGAAACGGAAATACCTTCTTCTTGTGCTTTCTTTTCAGTAACCTCAGCGCGTCGTTTAAGCACTTCCATAACCATATTCTGCTTTTTGTTATCGTAATCCCAGAATAAGTAAGGGATTGTCATAAGGAAGAAGCCTATTGCGTCAACAATGATTGGTACAACAACTATATTTCTTCTTGAACCGTCAAAGAAGAGGATTTCCCAGTTACTGTTAAAGCCGTATTTTAAAAGGAATATTGGAATAATAAGACCTACAAAGCTTGTTATTGGGCCTGTAAACCAACCGAATATACCTGCAAAGCTTTCAAGGCGTTCACCTGAAAGGTACATCTGATAGTCGTTGATACGTACGCCCATATCGTGGCCTGCGGTTGTAGGAACAGTCTTTGTCATTTCCATAAAGAAGAGAACAACAACGCAGATTGTACCGCAAAGAGCAAGATTATCGCCAAGAGTCCACATTGCAACGGCAATAATAACGTTACCGAGTGCACGGCTCATCTGGTAGAAAATCATAATTTGCTTATATGAGAACCTCTTAAGGAAATATGGTGAAAGCAAATCAGGTGGTGTTCCTGCAAAGGAAATAAGCGCAACAAGAAGGGAATAGGGAAGACCGCTCAGGCGGAACGTGTAGAAATAAAGAATGGTAGCAAACGGAAGCATACCGTTACCCAAGGAGTCAATAAGTCCTACAACTGTGTTAATAAGTAAATACTTGTTTTTAAGAACACCAAGCATACCATCCCAGAATTTAATCTGCACCTTTTTCTCGATAGGTGGCTGAGGAATTCTCTCTTTGATTCTGCCTGCAAGGAACATTGTAAAGCCTGCAGAAACGCAGAATGTTACAGGAATAACCCATCTGTAGAAATTAATATCTGCCCACTCATAACGCAGGGAGCCAACAATTGCAGGGAGAATAATTGCAAGAATTGAGTTGAAAATGTGTGAAAGCTTAACAGGGTAGCTTCTTACAAGAATTCTTTCCTGAAGGTTAGGGCTTATTCTCTTTGAGCATTCTTCAAGAACGTTACCAAAGCCGAATACATTATATGTAGCAAATAAAAGGTTCGCAACCCAGACACGTGTAGCAACGTCAGCAATATTATAAACAGGGAGCCAACCGATAAGTATAACCATTATACACTTCGGAATAACATCGCAGTAAAGGCTGTATTTGTATCTGCCGTATTTTGGTATAAGCTTTTTGCGCCAGAAAATATTTCGGGCACCTACCCAGCCTGAATACAGGAAATGCGTACCAAAGGTCTTAAAGCAGGCGGTAGCATTCATACCCTCAAAGCTGTTAAGCATAGTTATAAATGCGCCTGATTGGTCAAATAGCATTGAATAATCGAATAACAGCGACGATATGCCAAATGCCATCATAAGACCATAAACAAGGTAAACCTTTTTCTCTGTCTTTTTAGGTAAAAAGCCTAAGTTATCGCACACATACCACCAGATAAGAGCGGTAATGTAACCCAAAGGCATATTTAAAAGCCCTATAACCGAGAATGTAAGGTACGGAAGCTTGTAGTGGTGCATAATAAGGAAGCAGCTTGACCAGAAGCCGATATACTCAAGCGTTTTGGAGCCTGTGTAGTTTGCGCCAACACCGATAATTACATCCTTGTACTCCTTGTAGGGCACGTATTTGCCCTCTGCCGGAGTACTCCAATGGTCTTTTATTTCGTTAAAAAACCATTTACCTTTGTCAACAAGTGATTGTTTTTCACCGTTTGCCATAGTAAACCCCTTTCAAACGTGTATTTATTATATTTTATCATAGTTGCATAAAAAATACAATTATAATTAAAGATATTTTATTGAAAAAACAAGATGAGTATCAATGATACTCATCTTGTTTTATGCCTTCCAGAACTTTCTATCAAGGCTTCTGTATTGTATTGCTTCAAGAATATGTGTGTTTTCAATGCTTTCGCTGTTATCAAGGTCTGCAATTGTACGGGCAACCTTTAAAATTTTATCATATGCTCTTGCTGAAAGACCGAGCCTTTCAAATGAAATTTCAAGTGTTTTGGCCGCGCTTTCCGAAAGTATACAAAATTTTCTTGTAAGTGCAGGTGTCATTTTAGCGTTACATGTTACGTCTGTGCCTGCAAAACGCTTTTGCTGAAGCTTGCGTGCTTTGTTTACTCTTGCGCGTATTTCTGCAGAACTTTCTCCGCATTCACTGTCAGAAAGTTGGTTATAGTCAACGGGCGGTACCTCAATATGAATATCAAGTCTGTCAAGCAGGGGACCCGACACCTTTGAGAGATATCTTGCAGGTGCACCGTTAGGACAAGAGCATTTACGTGTAGGATGGCCATAATATCCGCAAGGGCAAGGGTTCATAGCGCAAATAAGCATTACTGAGCACGGATATGTAAGAGCACAGGCGGCACGTGAAATTGTAATTGTGCCGTTTTCAATGGGTTGACGAAGAACCTCCATTGTGCTTCTTGTGAATTCAGGTAATTCATCAAGGAATAAAACACCATTGTGAGAAAGTGATAATTCACCCGGTTTGGGAATTGTACCACCACCTGAAAGACCTGCAGGGGAGACAGAGTGGTGCGGTGCTCTGAAAGGTCTGTAGTTAATAATAGGCTTTTCTTTTGAAAGATTTCCTGAAAGCGAATAAATTTTCGTTGTTTCCAACGCCTCGTCAACAGTAATATCAGGAAGAATTGTAGGAATACGCTTTGCAAGCATACTTTTACCTGAGCCCGGAGGACCAATCATCATAACGTTATGGCCGCCGGCAGCCGCAACCTCTAAAGCTCTTTTGACCTCAAACTGACCTTTAACATCTGAAAAATCAGGCAAAAAATCGGGGAGCTCATACTGCTTGAAAGGAACAATCTCAAGAGGTTTGATTTTTTTGAAATCGCTTATATGCTCGCCCAATTCCTTTAATGTGTTAACAGGATAGATGTTTATTCCGTCAATAACCGCCGCTTCTGAAGCGTTGTCGGCAGGTATAAAAATATCTCTTAGCCCGTTTGCCTTTGCCGCCATAACCATTGGCAGCACGCCTTTGACGGATTTAATTTCACCTGAGAGGGAAAGCTCGCCTATAAACGCAGAGTTCCGGTAATCACCTATAATCTGCTTTGTAGCGGAAAGAACAGCCACCGCCATAGGTAAATCATAAAGCGAACCTTCCTTTTTTATATCCGCAGGGGCAAGGTTGAATGTGTAGCGTGAGCTTAAATGCATTTCGTAGCCTGAATTGTTGATTGCTGCAATAATTCTGTCTCTTGCTTCGCTTACAGCAGTATCAGGAAGCCCAACTATTTCAACTGCGTGCTTACCGCTTGAAATGTTAAGCTCAACATCTATCATATATGATTCTAAGCCTAAAAGACCTATACTCTTGATTTTAGAAAACATAATTATTCCTCGTTTTCAGTTAAATGGATAGATGGGTTTTCTTCCTCTGTGTCTTCAGTAAAATTGTCAATATCTGCTTCGCCTGAATCAACGTCGCTGAAAACAGATTCCTCTTCTTCAAATTCCTCAACGTAAAGAGGTGGATTGAAATCAAATATACCTGTTTTGAACATTACACAAAGCAAAATCATAAGGATAAGTGAAGTGATTGAAATGAGTATGCCTAATAAGAGACCCTCAGGTACATATTTAAAGCGTACAGTATGCTCACCTGCAGTAATATTGACGCCAAGCAAAGCATCGTTGCCTATTGGAATAATGTCGGCCTTTGAAACCTTTTCGTCATCAATATAAATCTGCCAGCCTGTGTCATAGTTTATTGATGTATAAAGCACACCGTCTTTGGACGCGTTTATAGTACCTTCAATTTCTGTATCGTCAAACTTTGAAACATTAAGTGAATCTTTTTTGAGAATTTCATAACCACGCTTAAAATCTGCGTCGTTGAGAGTAACACCGTAAAGGTATAAAAAACCTTCTTTTCCTTCATCAAGAGGAGCGTAAATGTTAACTGTTTCACCAGCTTCAAGGTTGCCTAAATCAAGGATATGAGGCTTTGTATCAACAGACTCAGTAATCGTAGTACCATTGGGGAGCGTTACTGTAATTGAATCAATATCATTAACGCTTGATTTAAGATAAATATAGCCGTTGCCACGCACTTTTACTGTGTATTCAAAAGAAAGTGAAGCCTCAGAAGGTTCTGAAACAGTATAAGGATAGTAACCCTCATTCTCAAATGAAAGGTCGTTGAAGGTAGCGCCGTTTCCTGATGTGGAAGTAAGCTCCATATCGCTAAATACTGTGTGTATGCCTGTTGAGTTGCCAAAGAGGCCACTCTGAACCTCAAATGGATTAGGATTATCGTGCGACCACTCAGTAATTTCGTCGTTAACTCTGAATGCTATTGGTAACTGGTAAAGGTTTTCGTAAGCAGCAAACTTAGAAACCGAACCGATTTCTTTGTAGAGCTCAGGGTTCATTTCAGGCTTTTCTTTTGTAGTGTTGTCAACAATATAGTCGAGGGCAAAGAATGCGTTGTATACAGGAGTCTGACGGTTGTAGGTGTAGCTGTTGATATAGTTACTGAACATACCAAGGTGGCTCTGCATGTTTGAAACCTTTTCGTATGCCATTGAGCTGAATGTAGACATTCCGTTGTAGTTGTACCAGCAAGGGTCCATTCTGGCTCTCAAACTTGTAAGCTCCATACGATAGTTTTCGTTGCCTTCGTATTTATCAATTTCTGCTTTGATTTTTTCGAAATCTTCGTAATCCCCAACAAAGTTTACTTTTGCCTGGTCCATACTGTAGTTGTTAGTGTTTGCAACAGTATATTCTGCGCAACATGAACATAAAACAAGTGCGGCAGCGGCGATATATGGATATTTATCATTTTTAAGAATTCCGAGAGCAAGGCAGTAGATACCTATGAACGCAATACAGATCCATACGCCTGTTTCTGAGAAATTCTTTGAACCGATTTCCTGAACAAGAATAACAAAGAATGCAGTTGCAGTACCAACGCCAATAATCTGACGGTTGGTATATTCCTTTATAAGAGTAACTGCTCTGAAAGCAAGTATAAGAAGGATAAAGGAATACATATATGAGAATCTGTAGGGCAAATCGTTAGGAAAATGGAAGCCATGCCAGATATAGTTAAGGTAGTTTGTGTAGAAGGATGCAAACATTACACCTAAAAGACCAACGCTCATAATCTTTTCTCTAAATGAAACCTTAGTTGAAAAAAGGTAAAGAGGAACAAGCATAACTGTAATAATACCGCAGTAAACGTTAGGTAAAACATCAGTTCCGCTGCTTCTTATTGTCGGGTCAAGGTATGCAAGGTGGTTTGCAAGGAAATCGAATATTGAAAAATATGTTTTG
>CAJGCL010000080.1 GCA_904501675.1 Clostridiaceae bacterium | reverse complement strand
GTTTTCCAATATTTTTTTAAAGAAGTAAATAAATCTATAATCTTATCCTTCATTTTTCCATACCACAGTTGTAACAGAGCGTGGGTTAAGCACAAGGCTATCGCCTTCACACTCAGTTTCACTTAAATCATTATTTTTATCCGTTACCGCAACTACAAACTTTTTGCAACAAGGAACAGTAACAGGCTTTTCTGTTTCACTTTTATTTACAATAACAAGTGTTGTTTTTTCTTTATCTTTAAATGCCGTTATGAGAACATCCTCATCATCAACACTTGCATCGATTCTCTTTGCACCAAGGCTTATGTACTTAGTATAGTTTCCCGTAACATAATAACGCTTTGTTATTTCAAATGTATTTTCAGGAATGTTTATGTAAATGAGTCCGTCGCAGTAATCAACCTCTGAAACAGCAATCCAATGTTGCCAGACGGTAGCACCTAAAATAGTGAAATCCTCATACATAACAGATGCTGTTACAATGGCGGAATCCATACCATAATCCCTGCCACCCTGCATATGAGTCCATTCGCTCATTTTAATCGGTACATCCGGATACTTTTTATCCATCCATTTTTTAAACCGCTTAACGAAGCCTATACGATCATTAAGAAAAGGAATATTTATGGGGATTGGAACAGGAAGACAATAAGAATGAACATCTACTGCATCAAGATGTTTTCTCACCTTTTCGCTTTTGAGAAGCTGACGGGTGTAGCTTTTGTTAAACCACCTTAAATCTCCCGACTCTGCGCCCGAAAGCTTAACATTTCGTAATGCAGGGCGTTTTTCTAACTCCTCTGCGAAAACCTCAAACACCTTACGAACACTTCTGGGTCTGTAGAAGCAACCCTCCTGACCGCCATTCCATACCCATATGGGTTCATTCACAGGAGAAAGATATTTAACAGGTACGCCTTCATTTACAAAATGTTCAGTAACATCAAGGCAATATTTTGCATATTCTCTGTAGTTCTTTTTAGATATATTTTCATGAAAAAGCTGATACTTTTTATTATGTGCAAGTCCGTTTTTAGTAAGGCGCTCTATTGGTGAATTCACAAACAGAATAACCTCGTCTGCTCCGTTTTCCACTGCTTTTTTCATCATATAAACCGCATTTTTATCGCGATTCCAATCGTACTTGCCTGCAGAAACCTCGAAGCATTCAGTTGCTCTTAAAGGTTGGCTATATTCGCCTTTACCTGAATGAACAGAACCACCACCAATATTATAGCGGTATATATTCATACCAATACCTTTATCCTTACTATAAAGGAGCTCTGCAATTTTATCTCTGACAGACAAACCTGAAGCGGTATCAATATGCTCCCAACCGCCTACAAGCTGAGCCCACCAGGCTCCGCTTGCACCGATACCCTCAAAGGTCTGATATGTTTTATTTATATCCACCTTTATCTGCATATCAACACCGCCTAAATGATATTTTTAAATTAATATTTTCTTGAAAGCTTTGTTTCGGCTTCCGCTTTAGTAATTTTACCTGCATTACATTCAGCCATAACCTGAACATCCTTATCGTTAAGCTTGTAGAATCGCCAAACGATGTAAGACGCAAGGTAACCAATAGATGGAATCAATGCATAAATGAGCCAGAATGCATCAAGAGCATCAGGAGTCTGGGTAACACCCATCTGAGAAAGCTGTTCAAAGTTTTCTGCTTCAACATTTACCCAGCCAACTATAGGAAGACCTAAAAGGAATACAGAAAGTGCACTTGAAATAGCACCTGTAAGCTTAACCATAAAGGTCTGAATTGAGAATGTAATTCCCTTTGCCTCAATACCTGTTTTAAATTTACCGTATTCTGCACAGTCAGGTGTAAACATAAACAGCATAACACCCAGCGTTGATGTGGGAATTGAGCGGAGTGTATTTATAATAAAGAAGTGGATTCGATTATCATAACCGATAAGCCACATAATAACGCCAAGAATAACTGCTGCTAAAACGCTTACCCTGAAAACAACCATCTTATCAATTTTACGAACAAGCTTCGGAACAATAATCGCACCTATAAATGCAAATGGAGCTCCCACAATACCTACAATTGTTGTAAACATTGAATCGTGGAAAAGGTAATAAGATGCAAGGAGATTAAGGGCTGCTACATAGTTTACGCTTGAATAGAAGAAAAAGCCGATATAGTAGAGAAGAAGGTACTTGTTATGGAAAAGATATGAAAACATTTTTTTAACAGAAAAGCTTTCTTCCTCTACAGGAACATAGCGTTCCTTAAGCTTGAAGCAGGCAGGAATCATTGTAATAAACGCTATAACTGCGCAAATAATTACTGCAACAGTGTAGTTACTTCCGACCTTTTCGCTTACAAGGAATGCAACAAGCATTGGTGAAAAGAATCCGCCGACACCGCCCCATATACTCTTATAGGACATCATACTGTTTCGCTCATCAATGTTATCGGTCATAGCGGTGATAATGCCATAAATCGGCACATCGCAAAGAGTGTAAACTGTATCCCATACAAGGTATGATATAGCAAACCAAGCAAGCTGAGCATTTTCAGAAATAGAGCCGGGTATAGCAAACATAAATATACTTGAAACAGGAATAAGCACTACCGATATACGAAGCCATGGCAGATATTTTTTACCGCTTTTGAATTTAACTGCATCAAAAACAACACCAAAGATAGCATCATTTATAGCGTCCCACACCTTAACTGCAAGCATAACGCCTGCAATTTTTATCGGGTTTACGCCGATAAAGGCAAAATATGTTGTAAGGCAGGAAGAAATAAGGGCATAAAAGATATTCTGACCTGTGAAATAAACATAATAGCTTTTTCTTTCTGCTCCGCTTGTTTTCCAACCGCCCGGAGTTTTTGAGTTAATCAAAGACATATTTATTCTCCTTTAAACTTTAAATTCATCATCGTATTTCTTTGCCCAAGAAAGCACTGCTGCCTCGTTATACTCTTTAGGCATACCCTGAAGAGTAACAACTATTTTTACCATAGCCTTTCCAAGAGCGAGGAATTTTTTAAGTAAAGGCTTATTATCTATAACCGCCTTACCTCTTAGAAGCGTTTCCTTACAGAAATATGATGGAATATCTAAATCTACTTTTTCCGCAGAAACCGAAAGCTCTTTAGATGTGATGATTTTATTATCAAAGATATAGTCAAGCTCCTCCGGTGTTATTGTTGTAAGAAACAGCTTGGCTCTTGCAATTGGTGCAAGACCGTTACCCAATTTTTTGTAGTATGCTCTCTGATACTCCCAAAGAAGCTCTGCTGTATAATCTTTATCTTTATTTTTTATAAGAACCGTTGCAAGAAGCGGTGCAGTATTAAAGCAATTGGCAAGGCCTGTGCCTGTAATCGGGAAGGTCATAAAAGCGCTGTCGCCTATTGCCACGTAACCGTTTGCAACCATGATAGAAAGAGGATGGCGTACAGGGATAGCTGCAAAAGAACCGCCTCTCAAAACCTCTGTGCCAAGGCTTGGATTTCTTGTGCGATAAAATTCAGCTGTGCGCTCTGCTTCTGCCATATCAAACTCTTCAAATCTGCCG
This sequence comes from Clostridiaceae bacterium, assembly GCA_904501675.1. Classification (GTDB taxonomy): domain Bacteria; phylum Bacillota; class Clostridia; order Oscillospirales; family Acutalibacteraceae; genus DTU089. The sequence goes on along the minus strand of CAJGCL010000080.1, from coordinate 5,376 downwards.
ATAAGAAGGTCTGTGTGATTTTCCTCGGTAGCAACCCAGCCTATGCCAAGCTTGCCCTCAGAAAAAATGCAAATTTTATATGGGTCTGCAACAGGCTCCTGAGATGTTCTATTGAAAAAAGCTCTGTATATAAAGAATTTTTCATATTCTCCAACTTTCGCCTGAATACCAAAGCTTTCAGGAAGGCTTGCTCGTAGCTTGGAATCACAACCACAGGCATCTATAACCAAATCACCATATATATCACCCTTATCGGTACTGATACCAACAACTGTTTTACCCTGAACTATAGCGCTATTAACAGTATAGCCGTAGTTGAATTTAACGCCTGCTTTTTCTGCATGGCCGATGATATATTTATAAATATCGCGACGCTCCATTTTTATTTCTCTTTCACTTTGGGGAACATGCTGTTCAACTGCAGTATTCTCACTTGTGGAATAGAACGTCATATCTGTCTTGTATTCGTACATTTCCTTGGGTGGCATAGGAAGACCTATTGCCTTGAAGGCTCTCGGATTAAAAATATCGGTCCAGTCATAGCCCATTTTATCGGCTTCATTTCTCTCATAAACCTCAACATCAAAGCCATTCTGAGCAAGAAGCATGGCTGTAGCAATACCGCCGTGGCCACCGCCTGCAACAATAATTTTTCTGCCCATATTAACACCTCTGGAAAAAATCTTCTTACAATTGGTTTAATTATAACATATAAATAAAACTATTTCAATTTCAATTGTAAAATTCATTATATTGTGATAAACTTATGTCAATATTTAAAAAACAAGGACTGATTTTATGAAATTACGCCCACCTGCAATACCACTTATTACAGTTGACCCTTATTTTTCAATATGGTCTCCCAACGAAAATATAAATTTTGTGCCCACAGAAATGTGGTCCGGCAAAGAAAAAGCAATCCTTGGCACAGTTACAATTGATGGTAAAAAAAGACTTTTTCTTGGCTACCACAGAGATATATTGAAAATCGATCAAGTATCTCTCGAAATTGACGCTCTTTCAACTACGGCCGTTTTTGAAAGCGAAGAAATTATACTTACTGCAAAATTCACCTCACCGGTTTTAGCTGACAACTTATATCTTTTAACTCGTCCTGTTTCATATCTTCAGGTAAGCTACTCTTCAAAAGACGGAAAACCACACAACGTGGAAATTGATGTTGGCGTATGTGAGGATTTATGCCTTGATACACCATGGCAGAACGATGTCATTGCGGAGGAAACACCTTTTTCAAATAGTATTAAAGGTATGCGAATGGGTAATGTTGAACAGAAGCCTCTTAACAAAAGCGGCGACGACATAGGAATTGATTGGGGATATATTCATCTTGCAGTTAATGGGCGGAGCACTCGTACTTATTCTGCAGATATAGATAGCAAAACATATATTCATTGCGTTTCAATTCCCGAAGAAAACGATTCTACGCTCTATCTTTTTGCATATGACGATATTGAAAGCATTGAATATTTCAAAAAACCTCTTAAATCATATTGGAACAAGGATGGGGAAACAATTCTTCAGGCAATTGAAAAAGCTTGCGAAGACTATAATGAAACACTTAACAATTGCGAAATCTTTTCAAAAAAGCTTTATGATAATGCGCTTTCTGCCGGCAGCGAGAAATATGCCGAAATACTTACGCTTTCATACCGTCAGGTAATGGCTGCTCACAAGCTTGTGCTGGATGAAAACGGTGATGTGCTATGGATTTCAAAGGAATGCTGGTCAAACGGATGTGCCGCCACAGTTGATGTAAGCTACCCTTCAACGCCAATGTTTTTGATATATAACCCTGAGCTTGTAAAGGGTATGCTCAGACCAATTTACAAATACGCTCTCAGCGAGGATTGGAAATTTGATTTTGCTCCTCACGATGTTGGTCAGTACCCTCTTCTTAACGGTCAGGTTTATGGCGAAAATCAATTAAAGTATCAGATGCCTGTTGAGGAATGTGGTAATATGCTTATTATGGAAGCGAATGTTGCGATAGCAACAAAAGATGCTTCCTTTGCAAAGAGCCATATTGAAATTCTTGAAAAATGGAGCAAATATCTTATAGAATACGGCACAGATCCGGGAAATCAGCTTTGCACAGATGACTTTGCAGGCCACCTTGCCCACAACTGCAACCTTTCCCTCAAAGCAATTATGGGTCTTCAGGGCATGTCAATAATTTTTGATATGATGGAAGATAAAGAAAAATCTGCCTATTATAGAAAAGAGGCAGAAAAAATGACTGAAAGCTGGCTTAATACTGCCGTTAATGAAGACGGCTCAACACGCCTTACTTTTGACAGTGCCGAAGGGTTCTCAATGAAGTATAATATGGTGTGGGATAAGGTATGGAATACAGGTCTTTTCACTCAGCAATTCAGAGAAACCGAATTAGAAAACAACAAAAAGCATTTCAATAAATATGGTCTTCCCCTTGATTCCCGTGCAGACTACACAAAGTCTGACTGGCTCGTATGGGTAGCTTCAATGACAGATAAAAAAGATGTCTTTGAGGAATTTATTGAGCCATTATGGAACACATATAACGAAAGCTCCTCACGTGCACCGCTTACCGACTGGTACGACACCAAAAGCGGCAGAATGGTAGGATTCAGACACCGCACGGTACAAGGCGGATTGTTTATTAAAATTTTAGGGCAAAACAAATAAAATCAATGGTCTGTGAAGCTCACAAGAACTTCACAGACCATTTTTTAATGCACCACATTCTCATACATATGCTGACAGAAATAATATTGACCATCATAATATGTAATCGCAATAGACATCTCATTATATTTCGAATCAAGAGCAGTCGCCTTGTGAGATGGAGAGCTCATTATGGCATTGAATATGCGCTGAGCAACATCCTCACCCTCCTGCACAGTCATATGACCTACAAGATTTTCTGCCATAGCACAAAGAATTATTCCTTCATCCTCATAAACACCTGAGAAATTATCACCATCAGGTCTTGTATGTGAGAAAACCGACTGTATTTCTATAGCTCGTTTTTTCACATAATAATAGGCTTTTTCATTGTTGTTTACTGCAGATATACCCAGCCTTACGCGCTCTTCATTAAAAAGCCTGAAAACCTCGTTTTCAAGTTCATAATAATCGTGAGATGCAGATTTACCTGCCTTCTCCATTGTGTAATCAAAGATATTTGTACCCACAGGTACAGTAATAAACGAACCGTCGGGACAAGGATACTTTATAAAGTCAACATCAGTTTCACTCTCTACATACTCAATTGTTTCACCTTTATTTAAAAGTGCTCCGCAATCACTGCAATATGTATCTCCTGTGTAGCCATCATTTTCAGGTGAAGCGCTTAATTTGTTTTTGATTGTTGTATTTTTATGAAGGCAATGTGCCGAGGTTACGCTGACAGATGGTTCAGAAGGTCTTACTTGAGCTGTGGCATCAGGCTTTCGCGTTGTAGAAGGTTTTTTTGAAGGCGCTATGGACGAAGCTGTTTTCTTTGTGGTGCTTTCGTGAGTAACAACTTCACCTGTATTTTCTGTTGATTCACCTACCTGAGTGCTTTCCACGGTAAAAATATCAGTTGCAGCATCTGTTTCATTAAGTGTAGTGTCATAATTTATGTAATCCGTTGGTTGAGCATTATCAAAATAATCTCCTGCCGGTTCTGTAGCGTTATCGGTATTTTCACCTCTAGAACAAGCGGTGGTAAATATAATTATAAAACAAAGGAACAAACAAAATAATTTCTTCATACCTTCACATCCTTTTTATATAACATATTATAAAATAGGTAATGGCAAAAAACAAGTAAAAACTTTTTTCTTGACAAATCACTAAAAAGGTATATACTAAAATATACAAAATATATAAACAAACCGTTGAGGCGGAGATAAAGGTAAATCGTGCACTTACAGAGAGTGGGGCTTTGGCTGGAAACCTACAGAACGCAGTTTATCAAATGGACCGCTGAGGGCTTGGTCAAAGGGTTTCCGAGTATTCCAAGACGTGTTGGCTTACGTTAGTGGCCGGGAGTATGATAGTACTCTGCAAAGTGTGTGTACTACACAAATCAAGGTGGCACCGCGGTAATTATGATTTATCGTCCTTGACAATAGCAAGTGTTATTGTCGGGGACATTTTATTTTTCGGCATAACACATACCGAAAACAAGGAGGCTTTTATATGGCTGAAGGCAGATACGGAATTCACGGTGGGCAGTACATCCCCGAGATTCTCATGGATGAAATTCACAAGCTTGAAGAGGCTTATGAATTTTATAAAAACGACAAGGATTTTAATAATGAATTAAACACATTATTAAAAGAATATGCAGGCAGACCATCTCTTCTTTACTACGCAGAGAAGATGACTAAAGACCTTGGCGGAGCAAAGATTTATTTTAAGAGAGAGGATTTGAATCACACAGGCTCTCATAAAATCAATAACGTTTTAGGTCAGGCTCTTTTAGCGAAGAAGATGGGCAAGACAAGAATCATTGCGGAAACAGGCGCAGGCCAGCACGGCGTTGCAACAGCAACTGCTGCGGCTCTTTTAGGCCTTGAATGTGAAATCTTTATGGGTAAAGAGGACACTATCCGTCAGGCTCTTAACGTTTACAGAATGGAGCTTTTAGGCGCAAAGGTAAACGCTGTTGAAAGCGGCACAATGACTCTTAAGGATGCTGTCAACGAGGCTATGGGCGAGTGGGCAAAGCGTACTGAAGATACTCTCTATGTTATAGGCTCCGTTATGGGTCCTCACCCATTCCCTATGATTGTAAGAGATTTCCAGAGTGTAATAAGCCGTGAAGCAAGAGCACAGATTCTTGAAAAAGAAGGCAGACTCCCAACTGCAGTTATGGCTTGCGTTGGTGGTGGCAGTAACGCAATGGGAATGTTCTATGAGTTCATAAACGACAAAGACGTTAAGCTTATCGGTTGCGAGGCTGCAGGCCTCGGCGCAGACACAGATAAAACTGCCGCAACAATGGCAACAGGCTCTGTAGGCGTTTTCCACGGCATGAAATCTTATTTCTGTCAGGATGAATATGGTCAGATTGCTCCTGTTTACTCAATTTCGGCAGGTCTTGACTACCCCGGAGTTGGCCCTGAGCACGCATATCTTAAGGATATAGGCAGAGCAGAATATGCTCCTGTTACAGATGATGAAGCCGTAGATGCATTTGAATATATTGCAAAAACAGAAGGTATTATTGCCGCTATCGAGTCTTCTCACGCGGTAGCTCACCTTATGAAGATTGCGCCTACAATGAGCAAAGACGATATAATTATCTGCTGTCTTTCAGGCAGAGGCGACAAGGACGTTGCCGCAATTGCACGCTACAGAGGAGTTGATTTGCATGAGTAAAAT
>CAJGCL010000079.1 GCA_904501675.1 Clostridiaceae bacterium | reverse complement strand
TTTTACTATGACACCTTTAAAAGACAGCAGTGTAGATGAGCTCTTTGAAGCCATTTTAAGCCTTGAAAATCTTGAGGATTGCCATCAGTTTTTTGAAGATTTGTGCACTATAAATGAGATTATTTCACTTTCTCAGCGCCTGAGCGTTGCAAAAAAATTAGACGAGGGCAAAACCTTTAATGTCATTACCACCGAAACCGGTGCCAGCTCCGCTACAATAGGCAGAGTTAATAAGTGCCTTTCTTACGGCACAGGCGGTTATCGTAAGGTGTTGGACAAGATTAAAGCAAAAGAGGGCAATAAGTAATGAGTTTCGATTTATCCGTGCTTAATAATTCCGAAAGGATAATTTTTGAGCTTCGCAGTCTTTATAGTAAATATGGCTACAAGCCGTTTAAAATGAGCAAGTTCGAAGAATACGACCTTTACGGAAGTAATAAAGATTTCCTTGTCAGTGAAAATTGCATTACCTTTACCGATACCGATGGCAGACTTCTCGCTCTTAAGCCTGACGTAACATTTTCTATTATAAAAAATCTTGATGACTCCATAGATGGTGTTCAAAAGGTTTATTATAACGAAAATGTTTATCGCGTTACAAAAAAAGCAGGCGGTTTCAGCGAGATTATGCAAACCGGTGTTGAGTGTATGGGTAATATCGGTGATGATGAGGTTTGTCAGGTTATTGACCTTGCAGCCCGTAGCCTTTACGCTATCAGCGAGAATTATATTCTTGATATTTCTCATATGGGCATACTCAGTGGTCTTTTCAACGCTATGGAGCTTACTGAAAGTAATAAGACAGAGCTTTTAAACGCTGTTTCCGAAAAAAATATGGGTGTTATACTCAATCTTTGCAAAAGTTTCGGTATTGGCGAAGCTCTTTCAAATAAGCTTGCAGATTTGTTGCAGGCTTATGGTTCACCAACTGAGGTTCTTCCCAAAATCAGTGGTGCTATTGTTAATGCAGAAATGCAGAATGCATATAATGAGCTTTCCGCAGTTTGCAAAAAGCTTGTTGATGCAGGCTATGAAAAGAATATTAATATAGATTGCTCCGTTGTTAACGACATGAACTACTATAATGGTATCGTCTTCAAAGGCTTTATTCAGGGCGTGCCTGTTGGTGTGCTTTCAGGCGGACGCTACGATAGACTTATGGAGCGCGTTAACAAGAAGGCAGGCGCTATCGGTTTTGCTGTTTATCTTGATGAAGTAGACAGAATTCTTGAAAACGCTCAAAAGCGCGAAGAAAAGGCAGAAAACGACGGCTACCTTAATGTTGCTCTTCCTAAAGGTAGATTAGGCGAAAAGGTTTACGCAATGTTCGAAAAATCAGGTTTTGAATGTCCTCAGATTCATGAGAAAAACCGCCGTCTTATATTTGAAAATCCTGAAAAGAAGGTGCGCTATTTCTGGGTTAAACCAAGCGATGTTGCAATTTATGTTGAACGTGGTGCCGCAGATATAGGCGTTGCAGGTAAAGATATTCTTCTTGAATATGCTCCCGATGTTTACGAGCTTCTTGACCTTAATATCGGTAAATGCCGTATGTGCGTTGCAGGTAAAAAAGAGTTTACCGATAACGGCACAAGCACATTGAGAGTTGCCACAAAGTTTTCTAATATTGCAAAAAGCTATTATGCAGATAAATGTCGCGATATTGATATAATAAAGCTTAACGGCTCAATTGAAATCGCACCTATTTTAGGCCTTTCCGATGTTATAGTTGATATTGTTGAAACAGGTGCAACTCTTCTTGAGAATGGACTTGAGCCAAAAGAAACAATTGTAGATATTTCTGCACGCCTTATTGCAAATAAAGCGGAATATAAATTCAAATCAGAAATAATAGATAAATTAAAAGAATCCATTTCAAAACTTGTGGAGGAAAATAAATGATAAAGATATACGATAACTCCGAAATTTCAATTGACGAGATTTTAGAGCGTTCTGAACAGGTAACAGATGTTGAAGGCATTGTTACAGATATAATAAAAAATGTACGTACCAATGGCGATAAGGCTCTTGTGGAGTATTCCAAAAAGTTCGACGGTGCGGTTGACGATATACTTGAGGTAACACCTGAGGAGATTGAGGAAGCCTTTAATCAGGTGGATGATGAGCTTATCCGGATTTTAAAGCAGGCAAAGGAGAATATTACAGCCTTCCATTCAAGGCAGGTGCGCAATTCCTTTGTGCTTAACGATAAAGATGGCGTTATAATGGGTCAGAAGGTTATACCTATTGAAAAGGTTGGCCTTTATGTACCGGGTGGTACAGCTTCATATCCATCTTCTGTTCTTATGAACTGTGTTCCTGCAAAGATTGCAGGCTGTAGCGAAATTGTTATGGTTACACCTGCAAAGGCAGGTTATATAAAGCCTGTTATTCTTGCGGCGGCAAAGATTGCAGGGGTAGATAGAATTTTTAAAATCGGCGGCGCTCAGGCTGTTGCTGCCCTTGCATACGGAACAGAGAGTGTGCCTAAGGTAGATAAAATTGTAGGTCCCGGTAATGCTTTCGTCGCAGAAGCAAAAAAGCAGGTTTTCGGTACTGTTGATATTGATATGATTGCAGGTCCAAGCGAAATTCTTGTTGTAGCAGACGGAACAAATAACCCTGCTCACATTGCCGCTGACCTTCTCTCACAGGCAGAACACGATAAAATGGCAACTGCTGTGCTTATTACAGATAGTAAAGATTTTGCTCAGGCGGTAAGTGCAGAGCTTGAAAGACAGATTCCGCTTCTTCCTCGAGAGGAAATTGCAAGAACGTCTATTGATACAAACGGAAAAATTATTATTACAGATTCTCTTAAAAAGGCTATGGAGGTTTCAAATATTCTTGCTCCTGAGCACCTTGAAATCTGTGTAGATAACCCATTTGAGTATTTAGGCCTTGTGAAAAATGCAGGCTCAGTATTCCTCGGCAAAAACTGTCCTGAGGCGTTAGGTGATTATTTTGCAGGTCCTAACCACACTCTTCCAACAAGCGGTACCGCAAGATTTTCAAGTCCTCTTTCAGTAGATGATTTTGTTAAGAAAACTCAGTTTTCATATTTCAGCAAAGATGCCCTTGAAGAAATCGGTAATAAGGTTGTACGCTTTGCAACAGAAGAGGGGCTCGACGCTCACGCAAGAAGTGTAAGTATCAGGATGGATAAATAAAATGAGTAAATTCCTTGATGAAAGATATAGTGGCTTGGCAGCCTACGTTCCAGGTGAACAGCCGCAGGATAAAAAATATATAAAATTAAATACCAATGAATCTCCGTTTCCACCAAGCGAAGAGGTTTTAAAAGCAGTAAACGAAAGTCAGATCGAGCTTTTAAGGCTTTATCCTGACCCTGACGGCAGAGTGCTTACTAAGAAGCTTGCAGATTACTATGGCGTAAAACCATCTCAGGTTTTTCTTGCAAACGGTTCAGATGATATATTGAATTTTGCTTTTATGGCATATGGTGCAAACGGAAGAAAGTCATATTTTGCAGATATAACATATGGCTTTTATAGTGTGTTTGCAAATCTTCATTTGTCTGATTACACAGAAATTCCATTGGAAAAGGATTTTAATATTGATGTAAATAAATTCTGTGGTGTTGATGGTATAGTTTTTATTGCAAATCCTAATGCACCTACAGGTATTGCCCTTTCTCTTAACGAGATTGAAAAAATTGTAAAATCAAATGAAAATAATATAGTTGTAATAGACGAGGCATACGTTGATTTCGGCGCTGAAAGTGCCGTGAAATTAGTGGATAAATACAGCAATCTATTAGTTGTACAAACTTATTCAAAATCACGCTCAATGGCGGGCGCAAGGCTTGGCTTTGCTATCGGTAGCGAAGAAATTATAAATGATTTACACAAGCTAAGATATTCAACTAACCCTTATAACATTAACCGTCTTACGCTTGTAGCAGGTGAGAAAACTATTGACTCACAGAGCTACTACGACGATAATTGTAAAAAAATAATTGAAGCAAGAAGCTACACAAAAACCGAGCTTGAAAAGCTGGGCTTCAGCGTTCTTGATTCAAAGGCTAATTTCCTTTTTGCCGAAACAGATAAAATAGATGGCGGTGAGCTTTACTTAAAGCTTAAGGAAAAGGGCATACTTGTGCGCCACTTTACAAGTGAAAGAATAAAGAATTTCAACAGAATTACTATAGGCACACAGGAGCAGATGGAGTGCCTTGTTGAAACAATAAAAGATATATTGGAGGGCAACTGAATGCGTGTTGCTGAAGTTAAAAGAACAACTGCCGAAACAGATGTTTATGTAAAAATAAACCTTGACGGCACAGGTGAAAATAATATTTCCACAAAAATAGGCTTTCTTGACCATATGCTTGTGCTTTTTGCAAAGCACGGCAGATTTGACCTTACAGTAAAGTGCGATGGTGATATTGAGGTTGACGGCCACCATACAACTGAGGATATCGGCATTGCCTTAGGTCAGGCATTCAAGAAAGCTCTCGGAGATAAAAGAGGTATAAAAAGGTACGGTAGCACTATTCTTCCGATGGACGAGGCGCTTATACTTTCTGCTGTTGATATTTCAGGCAGACCGTACCTTCGCTACCGTATGAAAATTCCGGCACCAATGGTTGGGGATTTTGATACAGAGCTTTTAAGGGAGTTTGTTATTGCATTCGCTTTCAATGCAGGGCTTACTCTTCACATTCGTCGCCTTGACGGTATAAACAGCCATCATATTATTGAAGGCACATTTAAGTCTCTTGCCCGTACTCTCAGAAAAGCGGTGGCTATAGATAATGAGGCGAAAGACGAAATTCCATCAACCAAAGGAGTTTTATAATGCTTGCAATAATTGATTATGGCGTAGGTAATTTGTTTTCTCTCCAATGCTCATTGAAGAAAATCGGTGTTGAAGCAGTTGTAACAAAAGACCCTCAGGAAATAAAAAATGCAGACAGAATAATCCTTCCCGGTGTTGGTGCTTTCGGTGATGCTTCAAGGAAGCTTCGTGAAAGTGGACTTGTGGAGCTTATTACAGAAGAAGCAAAAAGCGGTAAGCCGTTTTTGGGTATATGCCTTGGTATGCAACTCCTTTTTGAAAAAGGGTATGAATATGGTGAGCACGATGGCCTCGGATTTTTGAAGGGTAATGTGGTAGCTCTTGAGGGTGAAATCAACCCGAATCTTCAAATTCCCCATATGGGCTGGAATGCACTTGATTTTAAACAAGATAGCCCTTTGTTTAAGTATATAAATAATGGCGATTTCGTGTATTTTGTTCATTCCTACTATGCAACGGATTGTGAGGATTCTGTTATAGCTACATCGGAATATGGTATTCCTATAACAGCGGCAGTAGGCAAGGGTAATATTTTCGGTTGCCAGTTCCACCCCGAAAAAAGCGGTGATGTGGGTCTTAAAATACTTAAATCGTTCTGCGAAATTTAATTTCAAACTTTAGTGCTTGTATTGTTTTTGCACTAATGAAAGGATATATGTAACTAATGAAAATTTTTCCTGCAATAGATTTATATGAGGGTAAGGCGGTGCGCCTTTTGAAAGGTAACTACAATGACCTTACCGTTTATTCTGAAAATCCTATTGAAATAGCAAAGGATTTTGAGGCGCAGGGTGCTACCGAGCTTCACACAGTTGACCTTGAGGGTGCTCGTGATGGCGGAACACCAAATATTGATATAATAAAAAGCTTTGTTGAAAACACAAGCCTTAATGTTGAAGTCGGTGGCGGTATCCGTTCAATGGATGTTGTTAAAGCATACCTTGATGCAGGCGTAAAGCGTGTAATTTTAGGTACTGCCGCAGTAACCGATGAAGCTTTTTTGATTGAAGCAGTTAAAACGTATGGCGATAAAATTGCCGTTGGCGCAGACATTAAGGATGGCAAGGTTGCCATTAAAGGCTGGGTAGAAAAATCCGAATATGGCACATTAGAATTTTTCGAGAAGCTCCAGAAAATCGGTGTTGCTACTGTTATTTGTACAGATATTTCTAAAGATGGTGCAATGCAGGGCACAAATCGTCAGCTTTATAAAGAACTTTCCGAAAAATTCAATGTGAATATAATCGCGTCTGGTGGCGTTTCAAGTCTTGATGATATTGAAGCGCTTAACGAAATGAATCTTTATGGTGCCATAATTGGTAAAGCCTATTATACAGGTGCTATAAAAATAAGCGACGCGTTGGAGGTTACAAAGTGATTACCAAAAGAATTATTCCTTGCCTCGACGTTCGCAACGGCACTGTGGTTAAGGGCACGAATTTCAAAGATTTAAATGAAATATCTTCTCCTGTTGAGCTTGCAGAATATTATAGCTCCCATGGTGCAGATGAGCTTGTTTTTTACGATATAACCGCATCATCAGACGGAAGAAAGCTTTTCACCGATATTCTTACCGAAACGGCCTCAAAGGTATTTATACCCTTAACAGTAGGTGGTGGTATAAACACCCTTGACGATTTCGATAGAGTGCTTAAATGCGGAGCCGATAAGGTTTCTGTAAACTCAGGCGCCATTAAAAATCCTTCCTTAATTAAAGAGGCGGCGCAGAAATACGGCGACCAATGTGTTGTTTTATCTGTTGATATAAAAAGGGTGGATGGTCAGTTCCGTGTCTTTGCTAAAGGTGGCAGAGAGGATACAGGACTTGATGCTTTAAAATGGATAAAGCAAGGAGTAGAAAACGGTGCAGGCGAAATCGTTGTTAACTCCATTGATACTGATGGTGTAAAAAAAGGCTTCGATATTGAAATGCTAAAAGCCGTTTGTGAAATAGTTAATGTTCCTGTTATTGCTTCAGGTGGTGCAGGCGGCAAACAGGATTTTGTTGATTTGTTTAACGAAGTGCCACAGATTACTGCAGGCCTTGCCGCATCAATTTTCCACTACGGAGAGGTTACGATAGACGACCTTAAAAAAACACTTAAAGAAAATGATATAACTGTGAGGATATAATTATGTTTGATATTGAAAAGCTTAAATTTGACGAAAAGGGACTTATTCCTGCAATTGTTGTTGATGACAAAACAGGCGATGTTTTAACCCTTGCTTATATGAACAAAGAGAGTCTCAAAATCTCTCTTGAAAAGAAATTGACTTGCTTTTGGAGCCGTTCGAGACAGGAGCTCTGGCTTAAAGGCGAAACAAGCGGAAACTATCAGCATATTGTAAGCATAACTGCAGATTGTGATATGGATGCTTTAACAGTAAGAGTTAAAAAGGATGGCCCTGCCTGCCACACAGGTGAGGAAAGCTGTTTCTTCAATACTGTGCTTGAAAGCGAGGAAGCACCTGCATTTTCTGTGCAGGCACTTGTTGAAATGCTTGAGGGTAGAAAAACCAATCCGAAAGAAGGCTCTTACACAACCTACCTTTTTGAGAAGGGTATAGATAAAATTCTCAAAAAGGTTGGAGAGGAATCAACAGAGGTTATTATTGCAGGTAAGGCGAACGATAAGGCGGAGACTATTTATGAAATTTCCGACCTTATGTACCATGTGCTTGTGTTGATGATTGAAATGGGCATTTCTGTTGATGATATTATGGCAGAGCTTGCTTCACGCCATGTTATTGACTACAAGGTAAAGCAGGAAAAGATGACTAAATAATTGACAAAATTCAGGCTTTAAATTAAAATAGAAATGTTATAAAACTTTTCTTTTTGGTGCACATATGAAGCTACTTATAATTAAAATATTTGTTTTCTGCATAAAAATACTTTATGCACCTATGAAACTTCGTAAAACCAGTAATAAAATACTTTATCTTTCACGACAGAGTGATGTGAAATCACAGGATATGCTTATGCTTGAAGGCGGAATTAAAAAGGTTTCACCTGAAACGCAACAGGTCTTTAGGCTTAAAAGGCTGAAGGACGAAAGTGCAATTTCACTGTCTTATATTTTCAGCATTTTTGGCGATATGTGGGAAATGGCGTCTGCAAAAGTTGTAATTACAGACACATATTCAATCCCTGTTTCTTGTCTTAACCATAAAAAAGAAACAAAAATCGTTCAGATATGGCATGCTATGGGTGCCGTAAAGCAATTCAGTCTTCAGGCGGCAGGTAAAGCCCAGGGCAGGGATTCAGGCGTTGCAAAGGCAATGCACATGCACGAAAACTACGACTATGTTTTAGCGCCATCTGAAGCTACTGCGGATATTTATTGTCAGGCCTTCGGATGTGAAAAGGAAAATATAAAAATTCTTTCTCTTCCTCGCGTGGATGTTATTATGAACGGAGAAAAAAGAAGAGAAGAATTTCTAAAGCTTAATCCTGATTTTGGCGATAAAAAAATCGTTGCGTATGTGCCAACATTCCGTGATAACGATGAGGTTTATACAAAAAAACTTGTTGATGCATTTGATACTTGTGAACAATATAAACTTGCAGTTTCTGCTCATCCGTTAAGTAAGTCAGCGCAAGATGGTCTTAACAATATCAAAGGTGATTTCTCAAGCCTTGACTTAATGAAGCTTGCAGATGTTGTTATTACAGATTACTCTGCTTGTGCATTTGAAGCGGCTATGCTCAAGAAGCCTTTGTATTTTTATGTTCCTGATTATGAAATTTACAAAGTGGAGCAAGGACTTAATGTAGACGTGCTTACAGAAATTTCAGGTGCTTCATTTATGAGTGAAACAGATTTAGTAAGCGCAATTTCAAATGGCGATTATGATTTCGATTTACTTTCTGCTTTTGCGGATAAGTATATCGAAAACAAAAACATAAATAATACAGAACTTTTAGCGGATTTTATCTGCTCTTTATTGGAGGTTTAATTATGAAAAGGATTTTAACCTATGGTACTTTTGATTTACTTCACTACGGTCATATCCGTATTTTAAAGAGAGCTAAAGAGCTTGGTGATTACCTTGTTGTTGCTCTTTCAACAGATGAATTTAATGCAACAAAGGGTAAAAAGGCATATCATAGCTACGAAACCCGTAAAAAAATGCTTGAAGCTATCCGATATGTAGACCTTGTTATTCCTGAGAACAATTGGGAGCAGAAGATTCAGGATATTAAAGATTATAAAATTGATGTTTGCGTTATGGGCTCAGACTGGGC
>CAJGCL010000078.1 GCA_904501675.1 Clostridiaceae bacterium | reverse complement strand
GGAGCAACTATGCAAATGGTGATGCAATACGCTATACCTACGCAAAATCAGGCTTGGTTGCAGCTATTTATCATGATGATAATAATCAAGAAAGCACCTCCCCTGCTTTCACATGGGAATATTCCTCAAACGGTACACCGAGAACACATACCGACAATGAAAACGGATATAAATACAACTACAGCTACGATTCCATAGGCAGACTTATCCGCACAGATATTTCTGATAAAACAAGCTCTGCGCATGTTGGCTCAACTGAGTACGGCTACGATATCCGTAACAACCTTACATCTATAACCAACGATATTAAGACAGGGGACGGTTCCCTGTATTATTGGTTAACATATAACAAACAAGCGATATTTTCTTAATTGAAGATACCGCTTGTTATTATATTAAACCCAAAAATTCTTCCTTGAATATACGCTCTATATATGCTATACTTTATGTAATTATAATTACTTAAATTCAGGGGTGTATTATGTTAGATAGATTTCTTTCAGGCTGGGGTGCCTTAATGGGTGTGTGTGAGCACATCAAGCTTTTTATATACTCAAAAAGAGCTAATAAAATGCAGGCAACCTGCGTTAAAAGGCTTATGAGAAAAAACAAAACTACTGTTTACGGTAAGCTTCATAATTTCAAGGATGTACATTCTATTGAAGATTATCAGAGAATTGTTCCCCTCTCTGAATATGCCGACTATGATGAATATGTTTGGCGTATGGCAGACGGTGAAAAAGGTCTTATTACAAATATGTATGTGCGCCGTTTTACAGAAAGCTCAGGCTCAACAGGTAAACAGAAGCTCGTTCCCCTTTCATATTGGGCAGAGTGGGTTTGCCAGTGCTTCAGCTTCAGCGCACCTATCGGCTGTGCGGTAAAATATTTTGCAAGAAAAGGTAAATTATTGCCACCGCAGAATGGTCTTCTTACTGCAGAAATCGGTTGCAGAAAGGTCAAAGGCGGTACAATCAGCTGTCTTTCCTCAATTCCCCTTCTTAACGTTAAGCCAATAATCACGCTCTTTACAACATCACCAAGAGAAGTTCTTTTCCCTGACCCTGATGCAAAAATGAATATGAACTACCTGAAGCTTCGTTACGCTCTTGAAAACAGAAAGATAAGCTATCTTGGTACAATATTCATCACTACTCTTGAATCAATGTTTTTCTATATGGAAGAAAATTGGGAAATGCTTTGCGACGATATTGAAAAAGGTATTATTAATGACAGTATTGAAATGCCTGAAGAATTAAGAGCAAAGTTCAATAAAAAGCTCAAGCCAAATCCAAAGCGTGCAAATGAGCTCCGTGAAGAATTCAAAAAAGGCTTCGACGAATCCCCTATTGTTCCTCGTATCTGGCCAAGGGTTGGTTGGATGTATGGTATGGGTACAGGCTCTCTCAGCTTTTACGCAAAGAAGCTCCGCAGATACATTGGTGAAGACCTTCCTATGCATTACTTAGGCTACACAGCCACAGAGGCATTTATGGCTGTTCCTATTGAGCTTAACTCCTATGATTATGTTATTCTTCCTCAGAATGGTTTTTATGAGTTCAGACCAATTGACCAAGAAGGCTATGATAACCTTCTTACAATTAAGGACCTTGAGGTTGGTAAAGAATACGAAATCATACTTACAAATATGAGTGGCTTCTACCGTTACAGAATTATGGACGTAGTAAAGGTTACAGGCTACTATAATCAGTCTCCGATGATTACTTTCCAATATCGACTTAACCAGATTGCAAACATAAGCGGTGAAAAGGTAAGCTCACTTGCATTTGACGAAATGGTTGCTAACCTTTCAGAAGCTACAGGCGACCTTTATATCGGCTACAGTATATATGCAGACCGTTCAACATCTCCCGGACATTATAAGCTCTTCCTTGAACTTGCAGAAGATATAAGTAACGAAAAGAAAGCTACATATGCAGAAGAGTTCAAAAAATATCTCTGCAAAGGTAACGTAAGCGTTGAACCGCTTATAAAGAGTGGTGCACTCGGTCGTCCTGAAGTTAAGTTCCTTAAAAAAGGTACTTATGACGATTATCGCGAGATGCTTCGCCAGCGTGGTGCAAACCTTAATCAGGTAAAACCATTAAAGGTTATTGATACAGACGAGAAGAGAGATTTCTTCTTCAGCCACATAGAGGATTAATTATGATTGATTCAAAAAAAGAAACCCTTGCTCTAAAAAGCAAGGGTTTAACCGACGATAGTGTTATTAAAGCACTTATTGAAAAGAAAGAAAAAACTCCATACATGCAGAAGAAAAGGTTGCCTACAGAAATGTACGACAAGGTTAATCTTATGTGCCGTAATTATATGGACAGAATGGCTCGTTTTGAGGTAGATTACGACTTTGTGATTGATATTGAAAAGTTCAAAAACACAGTCATCTGTTGCCTTGAATGTGCACCATTTATGCATTCCCAGGTTATAAACTCCCCTATTACACCATATTGGAAGGTTTCCGATTATCATATTGACGATATGGTAAAAGTAAGTTACCCCGACGACATTGATAAAGCGAGAGAAGACTTTTTCAAAAACTCGATTCCACTAAAAAACAATGTTCAGATGCATATAGGTGTATTTATACACCAAGGTAAAACATATATTTGCTTCTATTGGAATCATATGTGCTTTGATGGAGGCGGATACAAAGCTTTCTGGACGGATATCTGCAAAAACTATACTGCATATGTTGAAGAGAATATCCCACCAATCAACTTTTCAAGTGGTTCACGTAAATATACTGAAGTTTATAAGGATATGAGTCCTGAAAAGAGGATGAAAGCAAAGAAACAACTCGCTAACGTATCACCTAAAATCAAACGCAACCTCCCCTTTACAGACGAGAAAACAGAAAATGTTATTATCTCCTCAAGAGAAATTTGCGCCGAAAACTTTGCTAAAGCGCTATCATATGCTAAAAGCGTTGGAGCAACCGCAACAGATATAGTGCTTGCAGCATATATCACTGCATTAGGTAAGGTTTCAGGTCTTTCTGAAAGCGATAACATCAGCGTTGCATGTGCTATTGATTTAAGGCGCCATATGAAGGATTTATCCTCTATCGGATATACAAACCACGTTTCTTTCATACATTGTGCCCTTGAGAAAAAAGGCAAAGCATTTAAAGAAACACTTAATCTCGTTTCCACAAAAACCAAAGAACTCAAACAAGATGAATTTATAGGTTTACACGGCTTGCCTCTCCTTAATTTTGCCTATAAATCAATGAGCTATATTCAGGCAGAAACCGCGGTTAAGTTATTTTATAACAATCCTGTTTTATCGGTAAGTAATGTTGGTGCGATTGATACGGAAGCTTTCTCACTTGCACATAACAAGCCTTTTTCCGCATTTGTTGCAGGGTCTGCTAAAAACAAACCTTGCGCTGTTATGACCTGCCTTAGTATTAACGGAGCATTCAAAGCGTCTATATGCCTTAGAGGTACTGAAAAAGATAAAGAAGTGCTTGAACTCTTCTTTACAGAATTCAAAAACACAATAGATAATATATAAAAAAAGCCTATACCGAAACAAATCGGTATAGGCAATTTTTTTAGTCTTTTGTAAGTAAGCGGATATATCTCTTAAAGAAAACAACACCATCTTCAAGTGATGAAACAGGTATACGCTCGTTTGTACCGTGAGTTGTAAGAAGAAGACCAACATCCATAAGGAATGGAGAATAGCGGTAAATGTTATCGCAAACCTCTTCATACTGACGGGAGTCTGTACCACCCATAACAAGATAAGGCGCAACAATTGCTTTAGGATCCATACTCTTACAGGTCTGTTCAATAACCTTAAATGCTCTTGAATCAGTTGGAGAAATCTTTGAAGGATTTTTACCTGCAAGCATTTTTACCTCTGCATCTTTACCTGCGATCTTTTTAATATGTGCTTCAACATCATTAATTGTCTGACCGGGCATAATACGGAAGTTTACAACTGCACTCGCCTTCTGAGGAAGAACGTTTGGTGCAGGGCTTCCCTGAGCCATTGTTACAGCAGTTGTAGTACGCATCATAGAAGCAACAGGTGGAATATTCTCACAAACCTTTGTTATAAGCGGTTTAAGAATAGGAAGATTACTTGCAATACATCTTACAGGATATGTTGTGTTTTTGCCGATCTCATTAAACAAAGAGTTAAGCTGAGGTGTAAGCTCTGCCTTAAACTGATTCTTTTCAAGGTCGCAAAGAATCTTAGAAAGTTTACCGAGTGCACTGTGCTTTGGTGGCTGAGATGAATGACCACCCTTTGCGTTAACAGAGATTTCGAAGTCAACGTGGCCTTTTTCTGCAATACCAACACCTGCAAGATGGCCATCAATAACCTTATCAACCTTAACATCAAGTATAGCGCCACCTTCATCGATAACGCTATCAAGTCTTATGCCCTTCTCCTTGAAATATTTCATCATGCAAACTGCACCGCAATCTTCATCCTCTGCCATAACCTCTTCGTTATGACCAAGACAAACATAAATATCTCTTTCAGGTACGTAGCCTTCTTCGAGAAGAGTTTCAACAGCTTCCATAAGACCAATAAGGTGGTTTTTCATGTCAATTGCGCCTCTGCCCCAAATAAAGCCTTCGGCAACTGTACCGCTGAATGCAGGATACTTCCAGTCATCCTCTGTACCCGCTGTTACGGGAACAACGTCCTGATGAGCGAGAAGACAAATAGGATCTTTTTCTGGGTGAGCACTCTTCCAATGATACATAAGGCTACGAGTAGAAATCATCTGAACATCTAATTTCTCGTGCATCAATGGATAGCTTTCTTTAAGGAAAGCGTGGAATTCATCAAACTTTGACCAGTCAACAATACTTTCATTTCTGTTTGCAATTGTTGGAATCTGAATAGCCTTTGAAAGATGTTCAATAAATCTTTCAACATCTACATTTTCCTTTTCAAAAGCTTCGCCTGAGCTTACAGGCTTAGCTTTATAGGTTGTTGCAGCACGAACCATGCTTACACCAATACCTGCTGCTGCAAGAGCGCTAACGCCCTTCAAGGCGAATTTTATTTTTTTATTCATAACAAAACATCCTTTTCTGATTATTAGAACAATGACATCTGATCGCTATCAGGAAGATCGCCGAAAGCACCACAGGATTTAAGTAAATCTACCGTTGATTTACCGGCACCAGCGCGGATACTGAAATCTTCAATTGAAGAGAATTCTGCTCCGCCATCATCACGAGCGCGTGCAAGCTGTTCTGCAGCTGCTTCACCAACACCCGCAAGAGCAGCAAAAGGCATTCTGATTTTGCCGTCTTCAGGCTCATATGAGCTTGCGGTTGATTTATAAATATCAATTGGTAAAAACTCTATTCCGCGCACCATTGCCTCGTAAACAATCATCATAATTGTTTCCTTGGACTTTTCTGCAGATGACGCCTCTTTACCTTTGTTTCGTATCATCTGCAAAAGAGTTTTTACTGCGGCTTTACCCTTAGACATTGCCTCTGCATCAACATCATCACCACGTACTGTAAGGTATGCACAGTAGTATTCAAGAGGATGATATATTTTAAACCAAGCAAGTCTGAGAGATGCAATAATATATGCGGCAGCGTGAGCCTTCGGAAACATGTACTGGATTTTATCGCAAGACTCAATATACCACGCAGGAACATTGTGAGATTTCATAATCTCAATCATTTCAGGCGTTAAGTACTTGTTTTTCTTACGAACTGTTTCCATAATATCGAATGCCTGTTTAGGCTCCAATCCGCAGTGCATTAAGTAAACCATAATGCTATCTCGAGTACCGATAACCTCTGAAATTGTACATGTACCATCTTTAATAAGGTCCTGAGCGTTACCGAGCCAAACGGCTGTACCATGAGAAAGACCTGCAATCTGAATAAGATCAGCAAATGTCTGTGGTCTTGCTTCAAGAAGCATACCTTTTGTAAAATCAGTACCCATTTCAGGAATTGAAAGTGTACCTGTGGGCCAACCTAACTCTTCAGCAGTTACACCCAGCGGCTCAGGTGATGTACACAATTCATAAAGCTTTCTGTCGCTGATATCAATATCTAAAACATCAATTCCCGTAAGGTCTGTAAGATGCTTGTAAATTGTAGGAACATCATGGCCAAGCTCGTCAAGCTTAAGAAGAGTGTCATGCATTGAGTTAAAGTCAAAGTGAGTTGTAATAATATCCTTTGTAACATCATCTGCAGGACGCTGAACAGGTGTGAAGTCCTCAACCTCGTATGTATTAGGAACAACAACCATACCACCCGGATGCTGACCCGTTGTACGTTTAACACCTGTACAACCAATTGTAAGACGGTCTATTTCTGCTTTTGTTATATTAAGTCCACGCTCTTCAACATATTTTTTAACAAATCCGTATGCAGTTTTATCAGCAACACCTGATATTGTACCTGCTTTGAAAACGTAGGCTTTACCGAAAAGCTCTTCTGTATATTTATGAGACTGTGCCTGATACTCACCTGCGAAGTTAAGGTCAATATCGGGAGATTTATCACCAAAGAAACCAAGGAAGGTTTCGAATGGTATTTCGTGGCCGTCTCGCACAAGAGGAGTTCCACATTCAGGACAATTTTTGGGTGGAAGGTCAAAACCTGAACCAACCTCATTATGAAGGAAGAACTCCGAATATTTACAATTAGGACAACGGTAATGTGGTTCGAGAGGATTAACCTCTGAAATACCAGCCATAATTGCAACAAAGGATGAACCAACAGAACCTCGGGAACCAACATAGTAGCCACATTCCTCGGAATGCTTAACAAGAAGCCTTGCAATCATATAAAGTCCCGCGAATCCGTTTTTAATAATTGATTCAAGCTCTCTTTCAAGTCGCTTTGCAACAACCTCAGGAACAGGATCTCCATACCATTCCTTTGCTCTCTCCCAACAACAGTTAGTTAAATCCTCTTCCGCTCCCGGAATAATAGGGTTAAATGTTCCGTCAGGAATTGGAAGTATACCAGATTCGATTTGGTCTGCAATTTTGTTAGTGTTAGTAATAACAACCTCTCGGGCAGTTTCTTCACCTAAGTACGCAAACTCTTCAAGCATCTCGTTTGTTGTTTTTAGGTAAAGAGGTGGCTGACTATCTGCATCACTGAAGCCTTGACCAGCCTGAAGAATTGCTCTGAATTTTGCATCATTTTTATTAAGGAAATGAACGTCGCCTGTTGCAACAGTCAGTTTACCTAATTCATCACCTAACGTGATAATCGCTCTATTGATATTCTGAATATCGTCAAAAGAGTCAATATTTTCGCAACCATCTCGTTGGCTTGTTATCATATACTCGTTGTTGCCGACAGGTTGAATTTCAAGGTAATCGTAGAAATTTGCAATTTCTCTAATTTTCTCGTTGCTTTTCTTCGTAAGGAAAGCGTGATAAAGCTCACCCTCTGAACAAGCGCTACCAATTATAAGACCTTCACGCATTTCGTGAATAAGGCTCTTTGGCATTCTAGGTTTTTTATGGAAATAATCAAGGTTAGAACGAGAAACTAATTTGTAGAGATTCTTAAGACCAACCTTATTTTTAACAAGAAGAATACAGTGGAAATATCTATCTGCTTTAATTTCTTCCAAGCTCTTCTTTGAACCATCATCATTAATATCATTAACAAGATAGCATTCGCATCCATATATTATTTTAAAATCGCTACCTCTTGCGGTATTACAAGCCTCAGGGAAAGCCTGAACGCAACCATGGTCTGTAATAGCAATTGCCTTATGGCCCCATTTCATTGCTCTTTTGACAATTGATTTCGCGCTACTCATAGCGTCCATTGCAGACATATTTGTATGAAGATGAAGTTCAACACGTTTTTCTTCAGCTTCGTCAACCTCTTCAACCTTGTCAATAAGCGCAACCGAAACAGGCTTTATAACATGGTCCTTTTTATAATCATCGTAAATAAGCGGACCACGGACAATTACCGTTACGCCATCTTTAATCTTCTGGTCAAGATATTCAAGCTGCTCTTTAACATCAAAAAATTTACATGCAAAAGAACCTGTGTTATCAGTTATATTAAAGTCAATTATAAGGCGTTTGCCATCCTTGGTGTCGCGAGTTTCATATTTGAAAACATCACCCCATACAATAACCTCACCATCATCGAATGCTACATCGCACATTGGCTTTGGTTTTGCATATTTATATACACCATAGATTGATTTAACTGAATTAAAATCAAGAGGAACGTCATCAAAATTAGGATTAACCTCAGGTGGCTTAACAGGTTGATTTGCTCTGTCAATTTCCTTTTGCTTTTTCAGAAAATCTTCAGCGTTACTGTTTTCGCCCTCAAGCTTAACTGTAATATTTCTGTCAAAATGTTGAAGAATATATTCTTCCAAAAACTTATCAGCACCTGCATTTTGACAAATATCTCTACCATGCTTTAAAAAGTTAATTGTGAAAACATCATTTTCAAACGTTGTGTCAATTTCGTCAAGAAATCCGTATGTCTGAGGAATGCTCTTTTTAACAACCTTCAAAAGCATTGGGAAGCATTCTGTTTTTAATGCCTCAGGCGGTAAAACATACTCAAATTCAACACTCTTTAATTTGAGTGCTGTTTTGATTTCATTAGCAACCGCTTTAAGACACATTATATTATGGAAGGCATCCACGTGCAAAAGAGCAGTCATAGAGCCTTCTTCCTTATTTATATGTAAATCCGTAAACAAGGTGTTACTGAGCATACTACGATATTTTTCAGTAGCTATGTATTCACCGAAGATTTCCGGAAAATTATATAACTTCATATTTTGTTGATTTCATCAAGTAATTCCTTGACGATATCCTCTTCGGATACCTTTCTTAAGATTTCACCTTTTTTAAACAATACGCCGCAACCATCTCCGCCGGCAACGCCTATATCGGCTTCACGAGCTTCACCGGGACCGTTAACGACACAACCCATAACGGCAATTTTTATAGGTTTTTTAATATTTTTTACTGCATTTTCGACTTGATTTGCTAAAGAAACAAGGTCAATTTTTGTTCTGCCGCAAGTTGGACAAGCAACTATCTGCGGTGTTTCAACTCTGAGATTTATTGCGTTAAGAATATCTCTTGCGGCATAAATCTCTTTAACAGGAGAATCAGTTATAGAAACGCGGATTGTATCACCAATACCTTTGAGAAGAAGTGAACCGATACCAATT
>CAJGCL010000077.1 GCA_904501675.1 Clostridiaceae bacterium | reverse complement strand
GTGGATGAAAGCCACGTTACTTTACCGCAGACAAGAGCAATGTATGCAGGCGACAGAGCAAGAAAAGAAAGCTTAATTGAGTACGGCTTCCGCTTGCCTTCAGCTTACGATAACCGTCCTTTAAATTTCGATGAATTCTACGGTAAAATAAATCAGGCTATTTTCGTAAGCGCCACTCCCGGTGATTTCGAGCTTGAAAAGGCAGAAGTAATAGCCGAGCAAATTATTCGTCCCACAGGCCTTATTGACCCTCTTATTACAGTTAAACCTACTGACGGCCAGATAGACGATTTAATAAGCGAAATAAATATCCGCGTTCACAGAAAAGAGAGAGTATTAATTACAACTCTCACAAAGAAAATGGCGGAGGATTTAACGGATTATCTTGAAAAATTCGGTATAAAAGTCCGCTATATGCACTACGATATCGATACGGTTGAGCGTATGGAAATAATCCGCGACCTTCGTTTAGGTGTTTTCGACGTACTGGTTGGTATTAACCTTTTAAGGGAAGGTCTCGATATTCCCGAGGTTTCGTTAATTGCAATTCTTGATGCCGATAAAGAGGGCTTCCTTCGTTCTACACGTTCACTTATTCAAACAATTGGCCGTGCCGCAAGAAACGTGAACGGCGAAGTTATAATGTATGCAGATAGTGTAACCCCTTCAATGGAAGCGGCTATAAGCGAAACTAACAGACGAAGAGAAATCCAAGAGGCTTATAATAAAGCAAACGGCATTACACCCAAAACTATTGAAAAAAGTGTTGCCGAAATTCTTGAAATTTCTAGCCGCAAGGATGATAAAAAGATTCCGCGCCGCCGCTTAAGCGACATTGAAAAGCGCATGGAAATAGAAAAACTTACAAAAGAAATGAAGGCTGCAGCCAAGCTTCTTGAATTTGAGCATGCCGCATATTTAAGAGACCAAATTTCTAGATTAAAAGGTGAAAAATAATCTTTATGGAAAAAAATCTGATTGTTAAAGGTGCAAAGGAACATAACCTGAAAAATGTAAGTGTAGAAATACCAAGGGATAGCCTTGTGGTTTTTACAGGTCTTTCAGGCTCAGGTAAATCATCTCTTGCTTTTGATACAATTTATGCTGAGGGTCAGAGGCGCTATATGGAAAGCCTCTCTTCTTATGCGCGTCAATTCTTAGGTATTATGGAAAAGCCCGATGTTGATAGCATTGACGGGCTTTCTCCTGCTATATCTATCGACCAGAAAACAACCTCTAAAAACCCACGTTCAACAGTGGGTACCGTTACAGAAATTTACGACTATTTAAGACTTCTTTATGCTCGCATAGGCGTGCCTCATTGTCCTATATGTGGCAAAGAGATTCAGAAGCAATCAATCGACCAGGTTGTTGATAAGGTTTTGAAACTCCCTGAAGGTACACGTTTTCAAGTGTTAGCGCCAATTGCCAAGGGTAAAAAAGGCGAGTTTCAAAAAGAATTTCAGAGCGCTCAGAAATCAGGCTTTTCAAGAGTGCGCGTTGATGGTATTGTATATGACCTGTCAGAAAATATAAAGCTTGAAAAGAACATAAAGCATAATATAGAGATTATAGTTGACCGTCTTATTATGAAAGAGGGCATAGGCTCTCGTCTTGCAGATTCCCTTGAAACCGCCTTTTCTCTTACGGATGGTACTGCAGTTGTAGATGTTATAGGCGGAGAGGAAATTCTCTTTTCTCAGAATTTTGCCTGCCCTGAACATGGCTCCTGTATGGATGAATTAGAACCACGTCTGTTCTCCTTCAATAATCCTTTTGGTGCTTGCCCTACTTGCTCGGGTCTGAGCGTTTTTATGCGCGTCAGTGAGGATTTACTCGTCCCAAACAGAAAGCTCTCCATAAATGAAGGTGCTATTAAAGGTAGCGGTTGGGGTAAAACAGAAGGTAGCACAATTTCAGGTATGTATTTTAATGCGCTTGCAGAAAAATACAATTTCTCTCTTGATACTCCATTCGATAAAATCTCCAAAGAGGGGCAGGAAGCTATTTTTTATGGCACCAAGGGTGAAAGAATAAAAATGGTGCGCCAGAATGAGTACGGAAGCGGTACTTATATGACAGAATTTGAGGGCATTATAAATAACCTTGAAAGGCGCTATAAGGAAACAACATCCGATTGGTCAAGAAGAGATATTGAACAATATATGACCCAATGTCCTTGCCCTGATTGTAATGGTGCAAGATTAAAACCGGGTCCTCTTGCCGTAACGGTAGGCGGTAAAAATATTAAAGAATTTACGGATATGTCTATCCGTGATGAGCTTACATTTATTGAAAATTTAGTCCTTTCTGAAAAAGATGAGCTTATCGGTAAACAGATTATTAAAGAAATCCGTTCAAGGCTTGCTTTTCTTTGCAACGTTGGTCTTGATTATCTTACTCTTTCAAGAAATTCAGGTACTCTTTCAGGAGGCGAAAGTCAGCGTATACGCCTTGCAACGCAAATCGGCTCATCTCTTATGGGTGTCCTTTATATCCTTGACGAGCCAAGTATCGGTCTTCATCAGAGAGATAATGAAAAGCTCCTTAATTCTCTCAAGGAGCTCCGTGATTTAGGTAATACCCTTATTGTTGTTGAGCACGATGAGGATACAATGCGCGAAGCAGATTATATAGTAGACGTTGGTCCTGGTGCAGGTGTGCATGGTGGTGAGATTGTTTGCGCAGGTACAGTTGAAGAAATCAAAAAGTGCGAAAAATCACTTACAGGTCAATACCTTTCAGGAAAAAAGAAAATACCCGTGCCTGAAAAACGCAGACAGGGTAATGGAAAGTTCCTTGAAATCAAGGGCGCGAAGCAGAATAACCTGAAGAATATTGATGTGAAAATTCCTCTTGGAGAATTGGTTGTTATAACAGGTGTATCGGGCTCAGGTAAATCTTCGCTTATAAACGAGATTCTTTATAAAAAGCTTGCCGCAGAGCTTAACAACGCCCGTAAGTTTGCAGGTAGCCACGATGAAATACTTGGCATAGAGCATCTTGATAAGGTTATAGATATAGACCAATCTCCAATAGGCAGAACACCACGTTCGAACACTGCCACATACACAGGTGTTTTTAATGATATAAGAACGCTTTTTGCTCAGACAGCAGATGCTAAAGCCAAGGGCTACGATGCAGGCAGATTCTCCTTTAATGTTAAAGGTGGTAGGTGCGAAGCCTGCGAGGGCGACGGCATTATAAAAATTGAAATGAACTTCCTTTCCGATGTTTATGTGCCCTGCGAGGTGTGCCGTGGTGCTCGTTATAACAGGGAAACTCTTGATGTTAAGTACAAGGGTAAAAGCATAAGTGATGTTCTTAATATGACTGTTGAAGAAGCAATGAGCTTCTTTGAGAATGTACCGAAAATAAGAAGGAAACTTGAAACGATTTTTGATGTGGGTCTCGGTTACATTACTCTCGGTCAGTCTGCAACAACTCTTTCAGGCGGTGAGGCGCAGAGAGTAAAGCTTGCAACAGAGCTGTCAAAGCTTTCTACCGGTAAGACCATATACATCCTTGATGAGCCGACTACAGGTCTTCATACCGCGGATGTAAAAAAGCTTATTGAAGTGTTGAATAAGCTTGTAGATGCCAATAACTCCGTTGTTGTTATTGAACATAATCTTGATGTTATAAAAACTGCCGACCATATTATAGACTTAGGTCCCGAAGGCGGTAGTGGTGGTGGTGAAATTGTAGCAGAGGGTACACCTGAAGAGGTGGCAAAGATAACGAAATCCTATACGGGAAAATATCTTAAGCCATTGCTTAAATGATTATTGATATAATTTGTTGTTTGGTGTATAATTATAGGGTTGTAAATTTCTCGAATATTATAGAAAGAGGGAAACGAAATGAAATCAAACGAAAGTATTCCAAATTTTGATGTCAAAGTAAGAGAATATACTAACTATTCGCTTAAAAGCATAAAAAACATCTGCAAGAACTTTGGTCCTCGTCCTGTTGGTAGCGATGCTGAAAAACAGGCTCAGGAATATATGCAGGCAGACCTCCAGAAATGGTGCGATGAGGTTAAACGCGAAGAATATAAGTGTAGCGATAAAGCATTTATGGCTTGGGTGCCAATCGGTGCAGTGCTCCTTATTCTTGGTGTTATTTTCTTTACACTTGGTCTTGCAGTGCTCGGCCTTGCTTGTGCAGCACTTGCATTATTCTTTGTTGTTGGTGAGTTCATTTTGTATAAACCGGTGCTTGACGGTTTCTTTAAAAAGAAAACAAGCGGTAACGTTTATGGTGTAAGAAAAGCAAGTGGCGAAGCTAAAAAGAGAATTATCTTTTCAGGTCATACTGATTCTGCTTTCGAATGGACTTATACATATAAGGGTGGCAGACCTGTTGTTGCAACAATTATCGGTGTTGCAGTTGTGAGCATACTTTTGGGTCTTGGCGCAAATATTTATGCTATGATTCATTTTGGCGGTGCTTTCGGCTCTGTAGTATGGGGTGCAGAGGGTAACCTTGCCCTCAGAATTATTGCAGTTATTATGTACCTTACAGTTCCTGTTCTTGTAATGGCAATTAATTTCTGTAACTACAAGCTTCCTGTTATGGGTGCAAACGATGACCTTACAGGTTGTCTTATCAGCTGTGCTGTAGCAAAGTTCTTGAGCGATAACGATATCCGCTTTGAAAATACAGAGGTTGCTGTTCTTTGTGCAGGTGGTGAAGAAGCAGGTCTTCGCGGTTCAAAAGCATTTGCAAAAGCTAATAAAGAAATGCTTAACGACGGCGTTGAAACTGTTTTTGTTAGTCTTGATACTATCCGCGAGCCTGAATTTATTAAGATTTATGAAAAAGATATGACAGGTGTAGTTAAAAACGACCGCTGTGTTGCAGAGCTTATCCAAAGTGCTGCTAAAAATGTAGGCGTTGATGTACCAATCGGTGTTATTGAGCTTGGCGCAACAGATGCTGCTGCAATGTCTCAGGCAGGAGTTCCTGCGTCTGCGCTCACAGCAATGGATCCTACTCCTGCCAAATACTACCACACAAGACTTGATACTGCAGATAACCTTTCACCGCAGGCTATTGAGCTTGGTGTTAAGATTGCTCTTGAAACAGCATTCCTTTACGACGAAAAGGGGATATAAGTCTTGCTGAATAGAAATCATAAAATCAAAGGCAGAGGCTTACTCCTCAACGAAGATGGTTCGCTTAAAGAGCCGGGGTGGGCAAATTGCCTTGTTTTCGATTATGACCCTCAAATGGTAAAAGAGCCTATGCGCCTTAAAGAGTGGGATTACTATCATATAATTGATAGTGAGGGCAGATATGCTGTTTCCTTTACCTTTGCAGATAACAGATATATGGGTCTTGTGAACTGCGCTGTTTTCGATTTCGAGGAGAATAAAAAGTATCCGTACCTTGAACTTAAGATTTTTCCTATGGGCAAGCTTAATCTTCCTCGAACAAGTGAAGAGGGAAATATAGAGTATAAGTCAAAGTTTTGCGATTACCACATAGATAGAGATGAAAAAGGCAGGCACTTTTATTGTAAATATTACGCAACAAAGCACCGTGCAGAACTTGAAGCGGATATTTTCCTTGAACAGCCACCTATGGATACAATGGTTATTGCAACTCCCTGGGATGAGAAAAAATCTGCATTTTATTACAATCAAAAAATACCATGTATGCCTGCTTCGGGTTACGTGAAAATGAATGGTAAAACATATACCTTTGATGCTTCAAAGGATTTTGGCATTCTGGACTGGGGAAGAGGCAGCTGGACCTACGATAATACTTGGTATTGGGGAATAGGATCGGGTATTGTTAACGGAAAGCCTTTTGGTTATAATATTGGCTATGGCTTTGGAAACACGAAAAACGCAAGTGAAAATATGGTTTTTTATGATGGTAAATGCCACAAGCTTGATCTTGTTGATTTTGGAATCCCAACAAGAGACCCTATGAGGAAATGGTATATGACCTCAAATGACGACCGTTGGAAAATGGAGTTTACGCCATTTTATAATGATAAAACAGATTTGAAATTTCCTTTCGTTTGCCAACAAGCAGACAAGCTTTTTGGTTACCTTAACGGCACGGTTACTCTCGATGATGGAACAGTACTGAAAATAGAAAATCTTGTAGGCTTTCACGAAAAAGTACATAACAGATGGTAATAAAAGAACTCAATCCACATTGGATTGAGTTCTTTTGTTATTCTGGTCTTGTATGCTTGAACTTTTTCTTGAACAAAGTATAATTTCCGCTTCTCAATTCTTCAACAAGCTCTTGAGGTGTAGAGATTTTCTTTTCAAAGTAAATACCACCGTGGCAGGCATCCTCAGGCTCGTGGAAATCTGAACCTGATGTTACAATTGACTTGTGATGATATTTTGCCCATTCTTCTGCCATGGGGTTGCAGGAGTAGTGGCGTGGATTTCCGTTGAATATTTCGTATCCGTCGAGAAGCTTCCAGTCAGTAATAAGAGAATCTCTCCTGAATGGGTGTGCCTGTATGAAGATAATACCATTTTCTTTAGCAAGCTCTGAAAACTTTTCGGCTCCCATTGCCATAAGGTCTCCGTGTGAACGTAAGAAATCCTCTGTAACACCGTATACAAGGTAATCATTGGGGTTATCATAAAAGTGTATTTCCATTGCCATAATTACAATGAGCTTGTCTCCGGCCGCTTCCTTTACAGCCTTGTAGCCTGTGAGAAAGTGGTCTATTTTTTTATCCCACTGTGCATCACCAAGACCTCTTTTTGTAAATGTATCGGAGTTCATGTGGTCTGTGAGTACAATACCGGTGTAATCTGTATCTGTATAGAGTGACACAAACTCCCTTGCACTTGTAGGGGAACAAGTGGAAACCTCTTTTACGTGGGCGTGCATTTCGTATAAATATGACATTATGCATTATCTCTTTTCTTTTATATAGATTACCTAGACATTATAGAACAAAGTAAACTGTTTGTCTATAATACTATTGCGAATTTAATTATAAAATGATATACTTTTTTTACTGTTTATGAAAATGAATTGAAATCTGTTTTGGGAGGTATTTTTATGAAACAGTTAAAGGCTGCCGTTATAGGTGTTGGTGGTATTTCCAACGAGCATATTAACGGCTACATCAAAAATCCTAATGTTGAATTGTATGCTTTTTGCGATATTAATGAAAAGCAGCTTAAGTTAATGGCAGAAAAATATAACATTCCTGAAGAGCGTTGCTTCCTTGATAAGGATGAAATGCTCAAGGCTCTTCCTGAAATAGATATTGTAAGTGTTTGTACATGGAATGCAGCTCATGCTGAGTGTACAATTGCTGCTCTTAATGCAGGTAAAGATGTTATCTGCGAAAAGCCTATGGCAATGAATACAAAACAAGCCGAGGAAATGCTGGCAGCTGCAAAGGCTAACGGAAGACATCTTCAGATTGGTTTTGTAAGACGTTACGGAAACGATGCTGATGTTATGCGTGATTTTATTGACGCAGGCAAGTTTGGCGATATTTATTATGCTAAAGCTACATATCTTCGTCGTAATGGTAACCCTGGCGGTTGGTTTGGTGATAAATCACGCTCAGGTGGCGGTCCTCTTATAGATTTAGGCGTTCATGTTATTGACCTTTCAAGATATCTTTGCGGTAATCCAAAGCCTGTTTCTGTTTATGGTGCAACCTTCCAGAAGCTCTTTAACCGCCCCGATATTAAAGTAGGCAAGGGCTATCAGTCTGTTTCTGCAGGCGCAGAGGATATCTGCGATGTAGAGGACCTTGCAACAGCTCTTATCCGTTTCGATAATGGTCTTGTGCTTTCTGTTGAAGCAAGTTTCTCTCTTAATATCAAAAACGGTGAGGGCAACATTCAGTTCTTCGGTACAAAGGCTGGTGCAAAGCTTGACCCACAGGTTGAGATTTTTAGCCAGGAAAACGGATACCTTGTTGACCTTAGCTTTAATAATGATACAAGCCTTTCCTTTGATGGCCTTTTCTGTAGAGAAATCAACCACTTTGTTGATTGTGTTCTCAACGGAACCCCTTGCGTTGCTCCTGCAGAGGATGGAGTTGAGATTATGAAAATTCTTGATGCTATATATGAATCTGCCCGTACAGGACATGAGGTTGTTATAGCTTGATGAAAAAGGCAAAGCTTACTGCACTTTGCGGAATGATGGTAGCACTTTCAGTCGTTCTTATGTCGATTACAACTATTATACCCGTGCTTATGTATGTTCTTCCCATAATCACGGGTGTGATTGTTATTGTCGTGGCGGATATGGGGAGCAAGAAATGGGCGCTAGGATTATATTTTGCAACAGCTTTTTTATCTCTTCTTCTCTTGACCGATAAAGAGGCATCGCTGACATATGCATTGTTTTTCGGGTATTATCCACTTATAAGAGACGTGATTCAGCGTTTACCGAAGTTGTTTTCTTTGATAATTAAATTTTTACTCTTTAACTGTGCTGCTTTTCTTATCGGCATTGCAGGTGTGCTCCTTTTTGGAGTGTCAGCAGAGGAGTATAGCGAATTTGGAAAAGCAACAATACCTGTTCTCTTAGGACTTGCTAACATTGTCTTTATTCTTTATGATTCTATTCTCTCAAAGGGGAATATTGTTTTTGTTGCCTTTTCTCAAAAACTGAAAAAGCTTATAAAATGACGGGGATTATTTCTCGTCGTTTTTTGTTTGAATTAGTGAATATTTTAACAATATGCGTTGACAAATAATGTCAAATTTTTTATAATTATAATGTATAAATTTATATAAGTAATCGGAGGGATTCTTATGCAGAAAAAAACTGTTGCGCTTACAGGCTCATCAGGTACAATGGGTTTCCAGGGTTTCCTTGAGTTGTATGCAAGAAAAAACGAATTCAACATTGTTCTCCTTAACAGAGACAGCAAGAAAAACCGCGAGAAATTCGCACAGTATATGGATGACCCTGCAATCAGATTTGTATGGGGCGACCTTACAAACTATGAGGATGTTCTCGATATGGTTACAGGTGCAGACTATGTTCTCCACGTTGGTGGTATGGTTTCTCCTGCAGCAGACTACTATCCTGTTAAAACACAGAAAACAAACGTTGCAGCAGCTCAGAACATCGTTAACGCTATCAAGGCTCAGCCAGATCCTGATGCAGTTAAGGTTGTTTACATAGGTACAGTTGCTGAAACAGGCGACAGAAATGCTCCTATCCATTGGGGTAGAACAGGCGACCCTCTCAAGGTTTCTGTTTATGACCACTATGCTATCAGTAAGATTAAGGCAGAGGCTGTTTTTGCAGAATCAGGT
>CAJGCL010000076.1 GCA_904501675.1 Clostridiaceae bacterium | reverse complement strand
CTGCAATTGTTTTAGCAACATTAAGACCGAAATCCTGGAACTTATCGTTCTTACCAACGAAGTCTGTCTCAGAGTTGATCTCAAGAAGAACTGTTGTTTTTGTTGCATCATCTGTGAATGCAATGATAGCGCCTTCTGCAGCGATTCTGCTAGCCTTCTTCTCAGAAGCAGCAAGACCTCTTTCACGAAGAATTTCAAACGCTCTATCCATATCACCGTCAGCTTCTGTAAGTGCTTTTTTGCACTCCATCATACCAACGCCTGTCTTTTCTCTTAAGTTTTTAACATCCTGAGCTGTGAATGCCATAGTTTTATCCTCCTAACGGGTAGATATTAATTATTCTGCTGCCTCTTCAGCAACTTCTTCATCAGCTGCTTCAGCAACATTCTGCTCACCCTGACGGCCTGCGATGATAGCGTCTGCCATTGCACCAGCAATAAGCTTAACTGCGCGGATAGCATCATCGTTACCTGGGATTACGTAGTCGATTTCATCAGGATCACAGTTTGTATCAACGATAGCAACGATCGGGATACCGAGTTTCTTTGCTTCGAGAACTGCAATTCTTTCTTTTCTTGGGTCAACAATAAACATTGCTGCAGGCATCTTCTTCATTTCTGTGATACCACCCATGAACTTTTCAAGCTTTTCTCTTTCAAGGTTAAGCTTGATAACTTCCTTCTTAGGAAGAAGATCGAATGTGCCATCAGCTTCCATAGCGTTGAGCTGTGCAAGTCTTCTGATTCTCTTCTGGATTGTCTGGAAGTTTGTAAGCATACCGCCAAGCCAACGAGCATTTACGTATGACATACCGCAGCGCTCTGCTTCTTCTTTAACAGAATCCTGAGCCTGCTTCTTTGTACCTACGAAAAGAACGTCGCCGCCTTCCTGAGCGATCTTGTTGATGAAGCTGTAAGCCTCTTCAAGCTTCTTAACTGTCTTCTGAAGATCGATGATATAAATACCATTTCTTTCTGTGAAGATGTAAGGAGCCATCTTAGGGTTCCATCTTCTGGTCTGGTGTCCGAAATGAACACCTGCTTCGAGTAACTGTTTCATTGAAACTACTGACATAATTTTGTCCTCCTTTTTGTTAAACCGCCGCAAGGTTTCGACTCGCAGACACCACGCTTTCGCGCACACGACATCCGCAATCTACCCTACGTGAGTTTTTTAACTTGGAAAGTATATCACCTTTTAACAAAAAAAGCAATACTTTTTTGTAAATTATTTTGATAAATCAAAGCAATATTTTTGATATCTTAAATAGTTCTTTATCTTTTTCATTCGCGTTTCTCTTGCGTAATCGTTTAAGTAAAATGTACCGTTATCACGCATGGAGATAACAACTAATTCACGTGTGCCTTTCGGCAAATCCCTTAATGGCAAGCGAATAAGGTTTCCTGCTTTATCAGGAAGCCTGCAAACAGCATAATCGCCATCCAAATATTCAACAAAAATATCCATAATTAATCCTCGTAGTTATTTGTGGCTGAACCAAAATAATTGTGGTCTTCAGCAATAGCATCTGCAACAGGTGTGTCGGAAGTGTTTTCAACTGGGGCGATATCATCAATGCTCAACTGTTTTGGTACACTGAACGCCGAGTTATTTGCCTGCATTTCCATCCACTGCTCTTTTGTAATAAGTACTTTACGTGGTTTAGCGCCTTCAAATGGACCGATAACACCTTTTTCTGAAAGCTCATCAACAATTCTTGCTGCTCTTGCGTAACCAAGCTTTAATTTTCTCTGAAGAAGTGTTGTTGATGCCATACCTGATTCAACAACAACCTCAATTGCTTTTGGTGTCATTTCATCGTCAAAGCCGTTTGTTGAAGGAGCTTCAACTTCAAACTCTCCAACGCCCTTTTTCTTACCACCATTCTGAGCAGCCTTGATTTCAATTTCCTGCATAACAGAATCGTCGTATTTAACATCGCCCTGAGCAGTAACGAACTCAATAACGCGTTCGATTTCATCATCAGAAACGTAGCATCCCTGAACACGAACAGGCTTGGAAAGCCCAACAGGACAATAAAGCATATCGCCATTACCAAGAAGCTTTTCAGCGCCCTGAGTATCAATAATTGTACGCGAGTCAATCTGTGATTTAACCGCAAAAGCAATACGGCTAGGAATATTTGCCTTGATAAGACCAGTGATAACATCAACAGATGGTCTCTGTGTAGCGACAATAAGGTGCATACCTGCAGCCCGGGCCTTCTGTGCAAGACGACAAATAGAATCTTCAACCTCGTTCGAAGCAGCCATCATCAAATCAGAAAGCTCATCTATGATAATAACAATCTGAGGCATCTTCGGAAGATTGTTTGAAACCGCATATGCATTGTATCCCTGAAGATTTCTTACGCCATTATCTGCAAATAGTGCATAACGCTTGTCCATCTCTGCAACTGCCCATGAAAGCGCGCCTGCAGCTTTTCTTGGGTCTGCAACAACAGGAATAAGAAGATGCGGAATTGACTTATATACTGTAAACTCAACTTTTTTAGGGTCAATCATTATAAGCTTAACCTCATCAGGCTTAGCGTTATAAAGAAGACTCATAATCATTGTGTTAAGGCAAACTGATTTACCTGAACCTGTAGTACCTGCAACAAGAAGATGAGGCATCTTGGCAAGATCTGCACAGGTTGATTCACCCTGGATATCTCTACCTAATGCAACGTTGATTTTTGATTTTGAATTACGGAAAGAGTCTGTTTCAAGAATCTCTCTTAAAGTAACCATTGCTTTTTCAGCATTTGGAACTTCAATACCAACTGCATTTTTATTAGGTATAGGCGCTTCAATACGAACACCTGATGCCGCAAGATTCATTGCAATATCGTCAGCAAGGGCGGTGATTTTACTGATTTTAACACCTGGTTCTGGCTGAAGTTCAAAACGTGTAACAGAAGGACTCTGACAAATTTCAACTATTCGTGTACCTACACCGAAGCTCTGAAGAGTTTTTACAATTGTTTCGCCTTTTTCACGAAGTTCATTACCGCTACCTGCTTTGGATACACGTTTAGGTTCATCCAAAAGGTCAATGCTTGGTAATTCATACTGAACAACAGGTACATCTGTATCTACTTGCTCAACTACCTCTGTTTCTTCTTCGATAACCTCACCAGTCTCTGAATCAATATCATATGCTTCTTCAATTACAGGCTCAACTGTTTCTTCAGGGTATTCTTCAGGTTGTGAATTAGCTATATTACGAAGTTCTTCCAACGATTTAATATCATTCTTGGAATCTACCTCTTCATTGAAAAGAGCGATAACGTCATCAAGCTCAACAGGTGGTAAATCATAAATATCCGGTTTAGATAAAATAGGATCAACACCTACATCTTCAAAAACCTCATCATCAAGAGGGACATCAAGTTCAATTTCGTGCTTTGTTACTCTGCGCCTTTTTTCAGCGGTTTCTGCTTTTCTTAATCGTTTTTCGTTTATATCTTCAGAAACATTCTGATATGTCTGCTTTAAACCATCAATTTTTTCTTCAGCATATTCCCCTACAACCTCTGCAGGTTTCTTAAGAGACTGAATAAGTTTAATAATTGTAGTACCACTGAAAAGCATAACGAGAGCAAGAAGAATTAAAATTGCAAACAATCCTGCAGCTAATTTATTAGTACCTGTAAGTAAAAGTGGAACACCGCCAACGATAGCACCAAATACGCCGAAACCGAAATGCAAGCCTTCACCATTATATGTTTTAAATATGTTATATGCCCAAGTAATCTGCTCACCATATTTAAGTTGAGAATCAACATTGATAATATGTAAGAAAGCGACAATTAAGGAGAAAACAATAAAACCTTCTATAACTTTTATTTTATATTTTCTATCATCCTTGCCCAGCGCTGACATAATGCTGATAAATCCTATAAAAAACGGAGCTATAAATGCATTAATACCGAATAATCCGAAAAAGAAATTGCGTAACGCACCCCATACACTACCTGCATCAATCACAACAACAGCAAGCATAAACAACGCAAAAAAGAACCCTATAAAAGAAGCTATCTGTTTATGTTCAGCATTGAAAAATGTGTTTTGTGCAGATTTTTTCTTTGTATTCTTATTTTTCGAGCTGTTTCCCCTGTTTTTCTGTGAAGCAGGCTTTTTATTTTGAGCCATAACTTATCTCCTTAAACTGAAATAATAACTAAAAATTATGTTTGTGAAAATCATTTCACAAAAACCTCAATCGCACCAATTATTGTAACAACAAAACCAAGACAAAGGCAGTAAAAACCGAAATATTTGAAAATGTTTTTAGTGATAATTACTTGTAATAATCTAATAGCGAAAATACCAACAACTGCAGATGTAACAATGCCGACAAGAAGCGGGAAAACAGGAACTACCTGTGCACTTTCCATTGCATCTTTGAATTCAACAAGTCCACTTGCAAGAATAGCTGGCACACTTAAAATGAATGAATATCTAACAGCATTCTTTTTGGACACCTTACACATAAGCCCAGTAGATATTGTTGAACCTGAACGAGATATACCGGGAAAGCACGCAGCAAAAAACTGAGCAATACCTATCAACAAAGCCGAAACAGGTGTAATTTTCATAAAACGTTTTGTTTTTTCCGATGAGAAAGCGCCCAACAAAAGAACGAATCCTGTCAGCATAAAACAGATTCCCTCTGCCTTAATACTATTATCAGAAGAAAACACACCAACAGCATCCATTATGTTCTTACCGTTACCAATTGGTATAAGAAGAATAAGGAGTGGTAGACAAGATATGAAAAACATAACAAATATTCTTCTTGTTTCTGTCATATCTTTTAATCTCAAATTAAATTTTTTGGAAGAAATATCTTTTAAAATCCTGAAGAATTCCTCAAACAACTCGTATATGGGTTTGTAAAATGTTATAAGAATTGCAATAAGAGTACCAATATGTAACATTGCGGAAAACAAACCTGAAGTTTGAGGGTCTATTCCGCTGAAATGAGTAAACAAAGACATATGTCCGCTGCTTGATATAGGTAAAAATTCAGTTATGCCCTGAACAATTCCTAATAAAATTGCCTTAATTATATTCATAAAAACCTCACTCGTTTTCGTTAACTAAAAAACTGATTGCATCTGACAGACTGCCGATTGAATCTATCAAACCTTCGTCAACTGCTTGTTCTCCGTTGAGAATAGTACCAAAATCAGAAACCAATTCTTCATTGTTTAACATAAGTTCTTTAAAGCGTTCTTCTGATATATGAGAATTTCGGGTTATAAAACTTACAACCCTATCCTCCATCTTCTTTAAATATAAAAGAGCCTGAGGAACACCTAATATAAGACCATTCATTCTTACCGGATGCACAGTCATTGAAGCTGTAGGAACAATAAAAGATTTATCCGCACTGACGGCTAAAGGTATACCTATCGAATGACTTCCACCGAGAACAAGACTGGCGGTTTTCTTTTTCATACCTGCGATAAGTTCTGCAATAGCAAGTCCAGCTTCAACATCACCGCCGATTGTGTTAAGGATAACAAGAAGACCGGAAATGTTTTTATCCTCCTCAACAGCAACAATACGCGGGATAATATGTTCGTATTTAGTTGATTTGGTATTAGGAGAATTCAAATAATGCCCCTCAACCTGACCGATAATTGTAATACAATGAATAAACTTACCATCTTTATTAATTGTTACAAAACCATCTTCAAAAGATGATTGTGGTTCGTTATTTATCTCGTCAGCATTAACACTATCAGTAGAATCATCTTCCAATTGATTTGAAACGTTAAAATTATAAAAACCTTGCAAATAATTATACAAAATCATCACCAAGATTTATTGTAACCAACAAAACCCTTTTTAACTAATTAATAATAGCACAATAAACAAAAAAGTTCAAGTTTATCAGATATATAATTTACTATTAAATTTATGTTTTCCATTGACAAAGTGGTTGTTACATATTAGAATAAGTTTGTTAAAAATTTGTACAACTTTTTTGGAGGCGAAAACATGGGACTTACTTTATGTGAAAAAATAATTAAAAGTCATCTTGTTGATGGCGAGTATGCTCCTGGTAATGAGGTTGGTATAAGAATCGACCAGACATTAACTCAGGATGCTACAGGCACAATGGCTTACCTTGAGCTTGAAGCAATGGATATTGACAGGGTAAAAACAGAACTTTCTGTTGCTTATATTGACCACAACACTCTTCAGACGGGTTTTGAAAATGCTGACGACCACAAATTTATTCAGTCAGTTTGTAAAAAGAGAGGCGTGCGCTATTCTCGCCCTGGTAATGGTATCTGCCATCAGGTACATCTTGAAAGATTCGGTATTCCCGGTAAGACTCTTATCGGCTCAGACAGCCACACACCAACAGGTGGCGGTCTTGGTATGCTTGCAATGGGTGCTGGTGGACTTGATGTTGCTGTTGCCATGGGTGGCGGTGCTTACTATATCACAGTTCCTGAAGTTATTAAAGTTAATCTTACAGGTAAACTTTCACCATATGTTGCTGCTAAAGATATTATCCTTGAAGTTCTCAGAATTCTCAGCGTTAAAGGTGGCGTTGGTAAGGTTGTTGAATATGGCGGTGAAGGTGTTAAAACACTTACTGTTCCTGAAAGAGCTACAATCACAAACATGGGTGCTGAGCTTGGTGCAACAACATCAATCTTCCCTTCTGACGAAATAACATATGATTTCATGAAGGCTCAGGCGCGTGAACAGGATTGGGTTGAACTTCTTCCTGATGAAGATGCTGAGTATTCAAGAGTTATTGATATTGACCTCTCAACTCTTCAACCACTTGCGGCTATGCCTCATATGCCTGATAATGTTAAATCAGTTGCAGAAATTGGTGAAATTAAAATTGACCAGGTGCTTATTGGTTCATGTACAAACTCCTCTCTTCTTGATATGATGAAGGTCGCAAAAATTCTTAAAGGTAAAAAAGTTCATCCATCAGTTTCTCTTGGTATTGCTCCCGGTTCAAAGCAGGTTCTTAATATGCTTGCTCTCAATGGTTGCCTTGCAGATATGATTGATGCAGGTGCCCGTATTCTTGAAAGTGCTTGCGGTCCATGTATCGGTATGGGTCAGTCTCCAAAGTCAGCAGGTATTTCTCTCAGAACATTTAACCGTAACTTTGAGGGCAGAAGCGGTACAGCTGATGGTCAGGTTTACCTCGTTAGCCCCGAAACAGCTGCGGTGTCTGCAATTACAGGCGTTCTTACTGATGCTACCACATGGGACGAAGACATCTCTGTTACACTTCCAAAATCATTTATTATCAACGATAATATGATTGAAATGCCTGCAGAAACTACTGAGGAAGCTGCAGAAGTTGAAGTTTACTATGGTCCAAATATCAAACCTTTCCCAAAGACTGCCCCCCTTTCAGATTCGATTGAAGCTACTGCAGTTCTTAAGGTAGAAGATAATATTACAACTGACCATATTATGCCTGCAGGTGCTAAAATTCTTCCTTACCGTTCAAATATTCCTTACCTTTCACAGTTCTGCTTCCGCCAGTGCGATGAAAACTTTGCAGAGCATTGTAAAGAAGCCGGTTCATGCATAATTATCGGCGGTAATAACTACGGCCAAGGCTCTTCACGTGAGCATGCAGCCCTCGTTCCTCTTTACCTTGGTGTTAAGGCAGTTATAACAAAATCATTTGCTCGTATTCACAAAGCAAACCTTGTTAACGCAAGCATCCTTCCACTTAACTTTGTTAACGCAGATGATTACGATAAGATTTCTGTTGGCGACAAGCTCACACTCCCTGCAATCAAAGCTGAGCTTAAAGCCGGTAAAGAAATCACACTTAAAAATGAAACTAAAAATGAAGAGTATAAGCTTATCTGCGATGTATCCGAAAGACAGGTAGATATTCTTACAGCAGGCGGCTTACTAGATTACACAAAGGAGAATAACTAATGACTGAAGTACAAATTGAAAACGCTCTCGCTAAATTTAAACAGCTTCTTATTGAGCAAGATGCGCGTAACCAGAAAATCAAATCCACAAAAGAATTCAAAGATTTTAAAACACTCGATAAAATCGTTGTTGGTGTTTGCGGTGGCGACGGAATCGGCCCTATTATCACTAAAGAAGCTGCAAACGTTCTTAAGTTTATTCTTAAGGATGATGTTGATGCAGGTAAGATTGAATTCAAATACATTGATGGTCTTACAATTGAAAATCGCGCAAAGGTTATGAAAGCTATTCCTGATGATGTAATGGAAGAGCTAAAGGCTTGCGACGTTATTCTTAAAGGACCTACAACTACTCCTCAGCAGGGTGACGGACTCCCAAACATCGAAAGTGCTAACGTTGCTATGCGTAAGGCTCTTGATCTTTTCGCAAACGTAAGACCTGTTAAGATTCCTGAAGAGAACATTGACTGGACATTCTTCCGCGAAAACACAGAAGGTGCATATGCAGTTGGTTCAAAGGGTGTTGATGTTGATGGCGAACTTGCTATGGACTTCGTTGTTACAACAACTGAAGGTACAGAACGTATTGCAAAACTTGCGTATGAATATGCAAGAAACAACAAAAAAGAACGTGTTTCAATCATCACAAAAGCAAACATCATCAAAACAACCGATGGTAAATTCCTTAATCTTTGCAAAGAAATAGCAAAAGACTACCCTGAAATTATTACAGATGAGTGGTATATAGATATTACAACTGCAAAGCTTATTGATAAAAAGCGCAGAACAGATTTCA
The DNA here is from genome assembly GCA_904501675.1 of Clostridiaceae bacterium. Classification (GTDB taxonomy): domain Bacteria; phylum Bacillota; class Clostridia; order Oscillospirales; family Acutalibacteraceae; genus DTU089. The sequence goes on along the minus strand of CAJGCL010000076.1, from coordinate 617 downwards.
AGGTTTTTGTTCTTCCCAACCTTTATGGTGATATCATTACAGACGAAGCTGCCGAATTCCAGGGTGGCGTTGGTACTGCAGGTAGCGCAAACATTGGTAAACAGTACGCTATGTTTGAAGCAATTCACGGTTCAGCTCCTCGTATGATAAAAGAAGGCAGAGGTCAATACGCAGACCCATGTTCAATGCTCAGAGCAACGGTTCTCCTCCTCTCCCACATTGGCAAACAAGAAGAAGCTGACAAACTTGAAAAAGCTCTTGACATCTGCATGATTACCGAAAAGAAGATGACCATAACAGGCCGTGATGATGGTTGCACATGCGAAGAATTCGGCAAATATGTTATGGAAACACTGCAGACTTTGTAATTAATATAAGGACGATTTAAAATGAGAAATAATAATCAGGTTTCTGTTCCTGTTATAAAGCGTTTACCAAGATACCACAGATACCTTGAAGAACTGAAGAAAATGGGAATTATAAGAATCTCCTCAAAAGAGTTATCTCAGAGAATGGGTCTTACAGCATCTCAGATTCGTCAGGATTTAAACTGCTTTGGTGGTTTCGGTCAGCAAGGCTATGGCTATAACATTGAACAGTTGTATACTGAAATCGGT
>CAJGCL010000075.1 GCA_904501675.1 Clostridiaceae bacterium | reverse complement strand
TCAGGTAAGGTAATTTATATTTCTCCCGTTTCGGTGGGAACTATTTTAAAAAGAATTGAGGCTTCAAAGAAAGCCAACTATTAATATGTAAGTTAAATCATTAAAATATATTTAAAATTTTGACGGAGGTCAGTGTTTTGGACGAAATCATTAAAACTCAGGAAGAGCTTTTAGAGGAGGCTCGCGAAAACGAGGTTGTCCTCGATGAAAGCGGAGAAATTGACACAGTTGTTACCGAAAAATACGACGCAAGTGCCATTCAGGTTCTCGAAGGTCTTGAGGCTGTTAGAAAAAGACCAGGTATGTATATCGGTTCTACAGGTCCTAAGGGTCTTCATCACCTTGTTTATGAAATTGTGGATAACTCCATAGACGAGGCGCTTGCAGGCTTCTGTACTCATATTGAGGTTGAAATTCTGCCCGGAGATATTATAACAGTACGCGATAACGGTCGTGGTATTCCTGTTGGTATCAATGAGCAGCAAGGTCTTCCCGCAGTTACAGTTGTTCTTACAGTGCTTCACGCAGGTGGTAAGTTTGGCGGTAGCGGTTATAAGGTTTCCGGCGGTCTTCACGGCGTTGGTTCATCTGTTGTTAACGCTCTTTCAGAGTGGTTTGAGGTTGAGGTTTCTCAGGATGGCCACATTCATTATCAGAGATTTGAAAGAGGTAATCCTACCTGCGACCTTAAGGTTATCGGTGATACTAATGAAACAGGAACTCTCATAAGATTTAAGGCAGATCCTGAAATATTTACTGAAACAACTGTTTATGAATATGAGGTTCTTGAAAGAAGACTTCGCGAACAGGCGTTCCTTAATGCAGGCCTTTCAATTTCTCTTACAGATAAGAGAGACCCTGAAAATATAATAGAAGAAATTCATTGCTACGAAGGCGGTATTTCTTCATTCGTTGAATTTGAAACAAATAAGAGGGGACTTACAGCTCTCCACGAAAAACCAATTCATTTTTCTGCTGTAAGCGGCGACAGAGAAGCAAATATTGCTCTTATGTACAACGACAGCTACAATGAGCTTCTCCTTTCATTTGCTAACAATGTTCGTACAATCGATGGTGGTACTCATGAAAACGGTTTTAAAACCGCTCTTACAAGAGTATTTAACGAATACGGCAGAAAATATAAGCTCCTTAAGGATAACGATAAGAATCTTTCAGGTGATGATGTCCGCGAAGGTCTTACTGCAGTTATCAGCGTTAAGCTTACAGAAGCTCAGTTTGAAGGACAGACGAAGGGTAAGTTAGGTAATACAGATATTACTCCTCTTGTTTCAAAATGTGTTTACGAAAAGCTCTCTACATATTTTGAGGAAAATCCTGCAGAGGCAAAGGCTATCTTCGGTAAAGCCCTTGATGCATCACGCGCCAGAGAGGCTGCTCGTAAGGCAAGAGATAATGCAAGACGTAAATCTGTTCTTGAAAGCAACTCTCTTCCCGGTAAGCTTGCGGACTGTATTGAAAAAGACTCAACTAAAACTGAAATTTATATCGTCGAGGGTGATTCTGCGGGCGGTTCTGCAAAAGCAGGTCGAGACAGAATGATTCAGGCAATCCTTCCTCTCTGGGGTAAAATGCTTAACGTTGAAAAGGCAAGAGTTGATAAGGTTATCGGTAACGATAAATTAACTCCTGTTGTTCTTGCTCTCGGTACAGGTATAGGAGAGGATTTTGATATTAACAAGCTTCGTTACGACAAAATTATTATCATGGCCGATGCCGACGTTGACGGTGCTCATATCAGAACACTTCTTCTTACATTCTTCTTCCGTTATATGCCTGAGCTTATTAAAGAAGGTCATATTTACCTTGCTCAGCCACCGCTTTACAGGCTCAGTAAGGGTCAGAAGCATCAGTACGCATACTCTGACGAGGAAAGAGACGAAATAATGGCTGAATTAGGTAATGGTTATTCAATTCAGCGTTATAAGGGTCTTGGTGAAATGGACCCTCAGCAGCTTTGGGATACAACTATGAATCCTGAAACAAGACTTATGCTCAGAGTTACACTTGAAGATGCAGAAAAGGCAGACGAAACATTCTCAATTCTTATGGGTGATAAGGTTGAACCAAGAAGAGAATTTATTGAGAAAAACGCCAAGTATGTTAAGAATCTTGATATTTAAGTTCTAAAGTGAGGAAAAATAAATGGACGAAATGAATATGGAAAATACGGGCGTTACACAGGGCGTTAACAACCTTCCTGACCCGTATGCTAACCAGAAAATTATAAATATAGACATTAATAAAGAGGTAAGAACTGCATTCCTTGATTATTCAATGTCTGTTATTACATCCCGTGCTCTTCCTGATGTAAGAGACGGCTTAAAGCCTGTTCACAGACGTATTCTCTACACAATGTATGAGAATAACCTTACTCCTGATAAAGCATATCGTAAGTGTGCCGATACAGTTGGTGCGGTGCTTGGTCGTTACCATCCTCATGGTGACGCTTCCGTTTACGATGCAATGGTACGTCTTGCTCAGGATTTCTCTATGAGATATATGCTTGTAGATGGTCATGGTAACTTCGGTTCTGTTGACGGCGACCCACCGGCTGCATACCGTTATACAGAGTCAAGAATGAGCAAAATGTCCGTTGAAATGCTTACGGATATTGAAAAAAATACAGTTGATTTCGTACCTAACTACGATGACCGTCTTAAAGAGCCAACAGTTTTACCATCAAGGTTTCCAAACCTTCTTGTAAACGGTTCTCAGGGTATTGCTGTTGGTATGGCAACAAATATTCCGCCTCATAACTTAGGTGAGGTGTGCTCTGCTATTGAATGCCTTATTGATAATCCTGATGCAGAGCTTGAAGACCTTATGGAGCATATCAAAGGACCTGACTTTCCGACAGGCGGTATTATTATGGGTAGGTCTGCTATCCGTGCTGCATATGCTACAGGTAGGGCTAAAATTATTGTTCGCGCAAAGTGCGAAATAGTTGAAGGTAAAAACGGCAGATTCAAAATTATTGTTACAGAAATTCCTTATATGGTAAATAAGGCTCGTCTTATCGAGTCAATTGCAGACCTTGTTAAAGATAAAAGAGTTGAAGGTATCGCTGATATTAACGACTATTCTTCAGAAAAAACAGGTATGCACATTGAAATTGATATCAAGCGTGATGCCAATGCTCAGGTTGTTCTTAATAAGCTCTATTCATATACTCAGCTTCAGTCAACCTGCGGTACAATTTTGCTTGCTCTTGTTAATGGTGAGCCAAAAATTCTTACTCTTAAAGAAATTCTTCAGCATTATATTGACCACCAGTGTAGTGTTATTGTAAGAAGAACTCAGTTTGACCTTAAAAAAGCTCAGGATAGAGCCCATATTTTAGATGGTCTTGCTAAAGCTATTGATATTGTTGACGATATTATTGCTACAATCCGTGCTTGTAAGGGCGGTCAGGCAGAAGCTAAGACTGCTATTATGGAAAAATTCGATTTCGACGAGCCTCAGGCAGCTGCAATTGTTGCTTTCCGTTTAGGTCAGCTCGCCGGTCTTGAAATTCTCAAGATTACTAATGAATTAAACGAATTAAAAGAGAAAATAAAGGATTTGGAATCAATCCTTGCTTCTCATGAAAGAGTTCTCGGTCTTGTTAAAGAAGAGCTTTCAGTAATCAGCAATAAATATTCAGACCCAAGACGCACTGCTATTGAAAATATCAGCGGTGAGGTTGATATTGAAGACCTTATTCCTGAAGAAAAATGTGTTTATACATATACTCACAGAGGTTATATCAAGCGTCAGCCTGTTGATATGTTCTCTACTCAGAACAGAGGCGGCAGAGGTGTTAAGGGCATGACTCGTAATGAGGATGACTATGCAGAAACTATGTTCGTTGCATCCTCTCACGATGTTATAATGTTCTTTACAACACGAGGCAGAGCATATCGCCTTAAGGGCTATGAAATTCCTGAAGGAAGCAGAACAAGTAAGGGTACAAACATTGTTAATATTCTTCCTCTTGAAAATGAAGAAAAGATTTCTGCAATGATTCAGGTACCTAAGGATGCAGAGGATATGTATCTTTGCATGGCAACCCGTAAGGGTCTTATTAAGCGTTCAGCTCTTGATATATTCAAGAATATAAGAAAATCAGGTATTATTGCTGTTACACTTCGTGAGGATGACGAGCTTGCATGGGTAAAGCTTACATCAGGTAAGAATGAATTGCTTGTTGCTACAAAGAAGGGTATGTGTATTCGCTTCAACGAAACAGATGCAAGGCCTCTCGGCAGAGCTGCAAGTGGTGTTAAGGCTATCACTCTTAATGAGGGTGATGAGGTTATCGGTATGACTATTATGACTGAAGAGGGCAAGCTCCTTACAGTCAGCGAAACAGGTTATGGTCGAATTAGCGAGAATAATAATTACCGCACTCAATCAAGGGGCGGTAAGGGTCTTAAAAACTATCATATTGAAAAATATGGTGAGGTTGCTGCAATAAGCGAAATCAATGAGGAAGATGATATTATTCTCATTTCTCAGGATGGTATTATTATAAGAATACCTGCAGATGCTGTCAGAATCTGCGCTCGTCCGTCAAAGGGTGTAAGAGTTATGAAGCTCGGTGAGGGCGACAAAGTTGTTACTCTCTCTACTACCGAACATGACGAAAATGAAGTAAACGGCGAAGTTGAGGACGATGGCTCAGCAAACGAAGGAGCAGGCGATACATCAGGTGATTCACCTGATATACCAATTCCTGATGATACTGCTGAAGCAACAACGGAGGAATAATATATGTCAAAGGGCATAAATCGTAACGATGATATGCAGGATTATTTTGAATTATTAAATGAGAAAATAAAAAACACTTCTTCTGGGTCGATTGATATGGCTCAGGAGAAGGAAAATGAAAAAAAATATTCAAAAAAAATCATCGCTGAAGCGATTAATGATGTTGTTGACGAGGATTTTTTTGATAGTTATGATGTAAAAAAACAATTAATAGGGGATATAGACAGATTTTTTGAAGATTCCAAAAAAGCTGCACCAAAAAAGCCATCTCCGCCACCAATGATAAATAAAAAACCTGCTCCGCCACCAATGGTGAAAAAGGAAAAGTTTATTAAGGTATCGGTTCCTGCAACCGAAAAGGTTGAAGAGAAAAAGATTATTCCTGAAGTAAAAACAGAACCAATAGCTCAAAAAACAGAAGCTGTTGAGGTTAAAAAACAACCTGTAGTAGAAAAAACTCCTCCTGTTGAGGGAAAAATGCCACCTGTTGTACAGAAAGTGACGCAGGAAGAAGTAAAAATGCCAAAAACAGAGGTAAAGATATCTCCCTTGGAAGAAGAACCTGCTGCAGTAAAAGAAAATTCTCTTTTAGAAGCAATAAAAAACAAGGAAACAGAGAAAAAGCCTACTTCTTTTTCTGATGATTATTTCAAGCTCTTTGAAAGTCATTCTTCTGAAAAAATTTCAAATACAGAAATAAAAAAAGAGGAGTCCAAAAAATCCGAAACAGAAGATAAAGTGAAATTCAATGCTGAAATTGTTTCTGACGGTGATGAAGATATGATTAAAAGGGAAGAAGAAAACAAAAAAGAAAAAAATCCTTTTAAAAGGCTTGCTTTGTGGTTTAAAGCCCTTCCTAAAAAGAAAAAAATCATTGTAAGCGTTATTTCTGCGTTTCTTGCGCTTATGCTTGTTCTTACAAGTGCTGTGGGTATTTTTGTTATGCAGAAATTCAGTCTTATTGGTGATAACACAGGTATCCAGGCAGACGATGACGATGATATTATCTACGAGGATGAGGATATCGGAAATATTGAGATAGACATCGGCTCGGCTGATTTTAAGCAATCACTTATAGACTGGGCAACAACAGGAAATGATAAGCATATGCAAAGCAAAAATGTTATTAATGTTCTTCTTATTGGTGCAGATAGCCGAAAGGGAAGAAACGAAGGTAATACCGATGTTATGATGCTTGTTTCCGTTAACAAGAAAACCAAAACTCTTAAAATGATTTCATTTCTCAGAGATAGCTACCTTTATATTGAAGGGAATAAAAATTCATATTGCACCAAACTTAATGCAGCATTTTCAATGGGTGGTCCTGAATGCCTTATAAAGACTATCGAAAATAACTATAAAATAGAAATTGATAACTATGTTATGGTTAATTTTAAGTCCTTTAAAGAAATAATAAATGCAATGGGCGGAATAACTGTTGATGTGCAGGAATATGAAGCAAACTATATCAGTAGCTTTTTCAAGATAAAAATGCCATCCGGTGAAGGGGTTAAGCTCAACGGAAAGCAGGCTCTTGCTTTCTGCCGTGTAAGAGGATGCGATGTGGATGGTGATGTAAGCAGAACACGTCGTCAGAGACAGGTTATTGATAGTATGGTAAATAGAGTAATGAACTCTTCTATCAGTGAAATCAATAAGTATATTGATGTTTTACTCCCATATGTTGATACAGGTTATTCAGAAGCTCAGATTATTTCTTTAGGGCTTAAGGCTATAACAAACGGATGGGCGAAATACGATAGAAATCAGCTTTCAATGCCTTCACCTGAATGTAGAACACCCGGTAGCGCAAATATGTGGATATGGGTTGTAGATTATCAGAAAGCTGCACACGAGCTTCAGATGGAGCTCTACGGAGAATCAAATATTATTCTTGAAGAAGGCAGAACAACAATTATGGATGTTTACAAGGGTGCAAGCTACTCAGGCTCCTCTACTTCTATAAAGGATAACAATAAAAACGATAACGAAGTTCCTGATACAACTGAAAGGGTAACAAAAGCTCCTGTTACAACAGAAAAAAACAATAATGAGGAAAAAACAACTGTTGAAGAGACAATCAATAACGAACCTTCCACAGAAGTAATTATTACACAACCCATTGAGACTATACCTGATGAGCCTCAGACCGAGGAAGAAACACCTGATATTCCTGATGAACCCGTAAACGGCGAAGAAGAACCGCAGACGGAGGAAGCTCAGAATGAGTAAAAAAGAAAAGGAATATGTAAAAAAGAGAAAAAGCTACTATGGCTTTTCAAGGTATTATCCCGGTAGAATCGGCTCAAAAACATATATTATCGGCGATAGCATAACAGAAAAAAGAAGAGAAACTAACAGAAGAATTTTGATCGCTCTTCTTATAATACTATTATTTGTTGTAACATTTGTAGCAACATCTGTTTGTTTGAATATCGCAGAAATGAGATAAAAAAGACTCCCTTCGGGGAGTCTTTTTTAGATACCAGTTGATAGATGCCAGCGCTTCGCGTTCAACATTAAAGAAATATTTTAAAATAAATATTTTATATTTCCTCATCACTATTTACACATATTTTATCTGCATCAATTTGTGCTTTTATTAGTATATTACGTATTTTATTAATATCATTTTCTTTTAAGGCAGTTGTTATTGCTTTAAATAATAAGAAATACATCTTTTTATACATAATTACATAAACTCTCCTTGTATACCGTAATGGGATAACTAAATTATACCGACTTGGTATAATTTAGTCAAGGTGATTTTATGAGATTAAAAGAACTGCGCAAGCAGAAGAATATAACACAATTAAAGTTGGCTATGGATTTAGGTATGAATCAAAACACCATAAGTAGATATGAAACAGGTGAAAGAGAAGCAGATTATAAAACTCTTATAGCCTTTGCAGATTATTTTGATGTTTCGTTAGATTACTTGCTTGAAAGAACAAATGCTAAAAACTAAAACCGTATCCTTTATGGATACGGTTTATATTTTAAAGCCATGCGAAGTACTGGTATCTGACATCTGGCAACTAAAAAAAGGTGGTCCTAAGACCACCTTTTTTGTTTTACTTATTCTTCGTCGTCGCAGCAACCGCAGTCGCAATCGCAATCGCAGTCATCAAAATCGATATCAAGCTCAAGCTTTTCGCCGCAACCAGGGCATTCGATAACTTCTTCGTCAAGCATTTCGTCATCAAGAAGAATTTCCTCACCGCAGAGAGGGCACTCAACCTCGTAAAGCTCGTCGTCATCGCAGCAACAGCAATCGTCATCGTAATCGTCGAAATCTTCTTCGAAGATGTACTCTTCAAGCTCGTCAAGGTCTTCGTCGATAGCGTCAACTAAATCTTCACAAGCGCTGAGGTCTTCATCAATATCGCTGATTGTGAGAGCCATATCCTCGAGAATATCGAACATTGCATCGAAGATTTTTGCTTCCTTAGTATCTTTGTCAAGGTCAAGACCTGCTGCAAGACCTTTAAGATATGCAACTTTTTCTGTAAGTGTCATTTTAATGACCTCCTGAATATTATTATTTCACATTTCAGGGCAATTATGCTCTTGAGAGATATTCGCCTGTTCTTGTATCAATCTGAATAACTTCGCCTTCTTCAATGAAGAGAGGAACCTTGATTTCTGCGCCTGTTTCAAGAACTGCAGGTTTTGTTGCGTTAGTAGCTGTGTTGCCTGCGAAGCCAGGGTCAGTTTTTGCAATAGCAAGGTTAACGAATGTTGGTGGTTCTACGCCGAAAACGTTGCCCTTGTAAGAAAGAATCTTACAAACCATATTTTCTTTAACAAACTTAAAGTTGTCGCCAAGGTTAGCTGCGTCAACAGGAACCATATCGTATGTTTCAGGGTCCATAAAGTAGTAGAGACCGCCATCTTCATAAGAATATTCCATATCTTTTCTTTCAATGAAAGCAGTTGGAAATTTTTCTGTTGGGCTGAAAGTTTTTTCTGTAACGCTTCCGTTGATTACATCACGAATCTTTGTACGAACGAAAGCTGCACCTTTACCAGGTTTAACGTGCTGGAATTCGATAATGGAGTAAACTTTGCCATCCATTTCAAATGTAACGCCGTTTCTAAAATCGCCTGCTGTTACCATAAATAAATCCTCCGAAAATAAATTTCATATTTAAACATAATAATTCTATAACAAAAAGGCTTCCTTTTCAAGTGTTTTTAAGAAAAATACGCCGTTTTTGCTTTATAAATAAGGTAAATTATTCCTTTTCAGCAATTTTTATACCGATACCAAGTTCGTCAAGCTGAATATCGTCCACTTTTGATGGACATTCTGTCATAGGCTCGCTTGCATTCTGAACCTTAGGGAACGCGATAACATCGCGAAGAGAGTCAGCCTTAACAAGCTGCATAATAAGTCTGTCAAGACCAATACCCATACCGCCGTGTGGTGGTGGACCGAACTTGAATGCATCAAGAAGATAACCGAATTTCTGCTGAGCCTCTTCGTCTGAAAGACCAAGGAGCTTGAACATTCTGTCCTGAAGCTCAGGATTAGTAATACGGATTGAACCTGAAGAAAGCTCAATACCATTAAGAACAAGCTCATAAGCCTCTGCTCGAACTGCTGCCTTATCTGTTTCAAGG
>CAJGCL010000074.1 GCA_904501675.1 Clostridiaceae bacterium | reverse complement strand
CTTAGGGTCATAAAGACGGGCAATGAGGTTTGAGATAGTTGTTTTACCTGCGCCTGTTTTACCTACTATACCAAGCATTTCGCCTGCCTCAACTTTAAGAGAAAGGTTTTTGATTATAGGGTGAGCAGGTTCATATTCAAACTGAAGTTCAGAAAGTTCAATTGATCCTTTAAAATCATCAAGAACAATAGGGTTTTCTTTATCTTGGATATCAGGTTCAGTATCGATGATTTCAAATACACGCTGAGCAGAATCTACACAACGGGACCACCAGTTAGTTACCCATGAAAGAAATTCAACAGGTCTTTCCAGCATCTGCAGATAAACAACAAAGGTGAGAAGTTCACCAACAGATATTTCATTTGTTGTTATAGCAAGAATTCCGCCTATACCTAATACGAGAGCTCCTAACACATAAACAACAACAGATAAGATAGGATAAAATGTTGCTTCTGCATTTGCCCAACGTATTTCTGCGTTAAGAAGCTTTCCGCTTGTTTTATTGAACTGTTTAAGTTCATCATCTTCTTTGGAGAAAGCTTTTATAATTCTGTGGCCGTTTATATTATCGCTTACTTTGGATGTTAACTGAGCATTCTGCACCCATACTCTGTGGTGGAGCTTTCTGAATTTTCTTTCCATAAGAGGATAGATAACAATAACAAGCGCTGTGGCTCCAAGTACTAAAAGTGTAAGCTTTACGCTTGTAAAGAACATTATGATTATAATGCCTATAACAACGATAATACTTGAAATAAGGTAGGGGAAACCGTCTACGAAAAACCAATAGATGTTGTTGGCATCACGTGTAACTCTTTCCATAAGAGAACCTGTCTGCTTGTGGGTGTAGAAGCCAACAGATAAACCTTGCATCGCTTTAAAAATTTTAAGCTTTATATTGTAAACAACCTCAGGAAGCATTCCGGCTACAATATACTGGTAGAAAAGAGTGAAAAGCTGATGGGTTATTTTCAAAGCTGCCATTGTAAGCACCAAAGATATGAGGCTCTTTATTAGTACATCATATCCTGCGGTGTTTCCTGTGTTAAGAACCTCATCATATAGCTTTTGCGTGCTGAATTGAGGGATTATAATGGTAATACCGGTACTTACCAAAACGGCGCATATCATAAATATCATTTTCCATTTAACTTCGCCAAAGAAAGAGAACAACCTTTTGATGGTTGAACTTTTATCTACACAGTCTTCGCAATATTTTAAACCGCGGGGAATAGGCTTGCCACACTTTTCGCAGGTGTTGCCTGTAGAATTGTTTAAATATTGTTCGTAATCTTTTCCTTGTTTGAAAGTGTTGAAAATCTTTTTGAAATTATCTGCTCTTTCAAGAGCACCGATTGAGAAATAGGCAAGGGAATAATACTCGTCATTATACTTATATGTAAGCTGACCCGTAGCAAGATATTGTTCTGCAAAAAGCTCATCTATTTCGTCAATAGGGATACACACAAGTTTTAAAAGACGAGGCTTGAATTCAACCTTTTTATTGCTTTTCTTTGGTTGAATGTTTTCTTCAAAATGAGCAACATACATACCCATTTTATCAAAGAAAATGTATACATCACCATATTCTTCTGCGCCGCACATATCGGATTTGAAAGAGAAAATTAAAGAATCTGTATCAAGCTTTTCCTCATTTAACGCATCTTTTACAGTATGGGGAAGTAACTCGCCGTTATTGAAGTTAGGGCGAGGACATTTTTTTATGTGAAGTTTGTAAAGGATTTTATTTAAAAATTCCATTTCAATGCTCCTGAACATTTAATTTAATTATTCTAACATATATACCTATAAATGACAAGAAATATTAATCTTTAAAGTCCGATTGTTAATAAAAAATTAACAATAGTTAAGTTGTTTGAAGCGTAATGTACAAAACGAAAAAAACACGTTTGTTTAAACTGCCTATTTTAAAAAATGATAATTGGGTGAATTGACATTCACAGGTTGTTTTGGTATAATTTAAATAATATATGATATGGGGTGGATATTGTGTCAAATACACTTGTTCAGGGCATTATGCCTGCATTGGTTTCTCATTTTAAAAATGATGGTACTGTTTTGAAAGAGTCCATTAAAGCTAATATGGACAGGAATTTTAGTCAGGGTGCCTGTGGTTTTTATATATGTGGTTCAACAGGAGAAGGTCCGGTTATAACCACTCAGATGAGAAAAGAAATTGCCGAAACAGTTGTTGAGCATAATAATGGCAGAGGCCTTATCGTTAACCATATAGGTGCAGCTGCAACAATGGATGCTTTTGAGCTTGCTCGCCATGCGAAGGAGTGCGGATGTGATGCAGTTTCAAGCGTTGTTCCTAACTTCTATTTTAAACACAATGATGATGAAATAATTGATTACTATAAGAGAATTGCTGAAGAGTCAGAACTTCCTGTTATAGCATATGTTCAGAATCTCCTTACAAGTGATTCTGTGAATCTTATGAAGCGCTTGATTGAAGTTGACGGAGTTATTGGTTGCAAATTCACATTAACTGATTTCTATTCAATGCGCAGAATCAAGGAACTCAATGGTGGAGATATCAACGTTATCAATGGTCCTGATGAAATGCTTATTTGCGGTCTTTCAATGGGTGCAGATGCTGGTATTGGTTCTACATATAACCTTATGTGTGCAGAATACGTTAAGCTTCGCAATCAATTCCTCAACGGTGATATTGAAGGTGCAAGACAGACACAGTACAAAGTAAACAAGGTTACAGAGATTCTTATAAAATACAGTGTTTCACGCGCAGTAAAATACATTCTTTCTCTTGATGGCATTGAGGCAGGCGATATGGCTTACCCAATGGCTCCTCTTACAGATGAACAGAAAACCATGCTCGTTAAGGAACTTACAGATGTAGGTTTCTTTGATAAGTATAATAAATAAGTTGATGGGTGAAGGATAATGGCAATTAAAAGTGTAACAAGATTCGGTATTCAGAGGAAAATTGTTGCTAATATGACTACAGAGAGCTGGCAGAATATTCCTCACGTAAGTTATCAGTATGAGCCTGATGTAACAAAATTTGTGGAGCACTGTAAAAAATTTCAGGAAGAGCATAATAGCGACAACGGCCCGAAGATTACTTTTAACGCCGTGCTTCTTAAGGCTATTGCAGAAGCTATTGAAAATGATCCTTGCATAAATGCACATTTTCATTTTGAAAAAGGTCTTGTAAGGGGTAAGGTTACTGAATTTGACCATATAGATATGTCTGTTCCGTGGATTCTTCCGGATGGTAAAATGATGACCATCACTATGAAGGATATGGGTAATAAAACTCTTAAAGAAATTGCAGAATATCAGGCGGATATTAATCGCCGTCTTGAGAAGACTGTGCTTGTAGAGGCTCTTTACTCCGTATCCTTCCATGATACTCTTGATAAGCTTAAAAAGGGTCATATCATTAAAGCAATAAAGAGAATTTATGGTGCTAACGCAGGTAAGCACAAGATTGTTCGTCTTAAGGGTGCAGAGAAAAAAGCTTACAAGGCTATTCCTGATACAGAAAAAATTACAAGAGCTGATCTTAAGCAGGGTACAATCACAGTTTCAAATGTTGGTGCTGATACTCGCGGTCTTGGTGGACAGATTGCTATGCTTATGGTTATTCCTCCTCAGGTTTGTGTTATCGGTATAGGTACTCTTCAGAGAAAGCCTGTTGTTATTACCGATGAAAAAGGCGAAGAGAAGATTGAAATCAGAACAATACTTCCTATGAATATTGTGTTTGACCACAGAGTTCTTGACTTTGGTGAGGTTAGACCATTCCTTACAAAAATGGAAGAATTTTTCCAGAATCCTGAGCTTATTTTAAACGATAGAGCTTAAAAGTACATAAAGTAGCGGTGAAGATTTTCTCTTTGCCGCTTTTTTATTGTTGGAAATACATAAAATATTTTATTTTCTATTGCATTTATTAGAATATGTGTGCTATAATACAATGCAACTATGTGAATGTTTTTAGGACGGTATTTATGAACAAAAAAATTACAGCCCTTTCTATTGCGATAGTTTTGTTCGCAATCTCTTTTGCAACAGTCGGTTACGATGGTGCAAAAGCTCAGACAGATATATCATATGCCAATATAAATACTTTTGCTGAAGAGCAAGTAGTTTCTTCTACGGCCTCTTTAGGAGAATTTGTAAGTGATAAAATAAATGGTGTAACAGATTTAGGCGGTATCATAGGCGATGTGTCTGATATCGGTAACAGCCTTGGCGGTCTTATCGGTGGAGGTTCCTCCGGTGGTGGTCTTGGCGGTCTGGGCAGTGGACTTGGTGATGCCATTGGCGGTCTCGGTGGTGCTTTGGGTGGCATACTTGGTGGCTCTTCCGGTTCAGGTGGATTGGGTAGTTCTTCTGATTCCGGTAATGTTACATATGATGTTAATACTGAAACAATAGGTTACATTGATATTGTTCCTGCGGTTTCTGATTATACACCAATTAATACATCTTCTGATTCTACAACTACTGATGTTGTTGTTAATGAAACGGTTGACTTTGCAGCAACAACAAACCCTTACAAAAAACCTACAGGGGAATTAAAGGGTGGAGATAAAGGCGAAGGCGTAAAGTGGATGCAATGGATTTTCATCTACACTCGCTATGGTCTTAAAGATGATGGTATAACAGGTGTTTTCGATGAAGACACCATGGCAGTTGTAAAAAAACTCCAGAAGGAAAATGGCCTTACTGTTGACGGTATTGTTGATGATGAGGTTATAGATAAAATAGATCTTCTTTATTTTAAAGCTATATACAGCACAACCGCTCCTGCTTCTGCTACCGAAGCGGATACTGTAGTTTCTCCTACAGTATCCCAAAACACTGATAATAAAGGCGAAGATACAGTAGGCATAGTTGCAATTGTAATTATTATAGTTCTTATATGGTTAACTGCAATTGGTGGGATTGTTTTCATCTTCGTAATGAAGAAAAAGAAAGGCAAGAACCCAAAGAACAGTAAAAAGATAAGAACATCAAAAGAACTAACACCTGTTGAAGATGATACCGTTATAGAAACAATATCCTCTTTCGAGAATGATGCATCAACAATTGGAGAGATGTTTGATAAATTAGATTAATATTGTATTTGAAACAGGTTTTAATCTGTTTTGATATATAAAAAGGACAAGCTTTATTTATGTGGGTTGGGTAACCCAAAAGGAGAAATTCAAATGGATAAGTATTTAATTATCAATGCAGACGACTTTGGAATGAGTCATTCCACTAACTTAGCTGTTTTCGATTTGTTCGAAAAGGGCGGTATTACTTCTGCTACAATTATGACACCATGCGGTTGGGCAAAGGAAGCAGGCGATTGGGCTGCACAGCATCCTGAGTACGCGGTTGGTGTTCACCTTACTTTCACAAGCGAATGGGGAAAATACAGATGGTCTCCGATCTACCAGGGAAAGACTCCTTCTCTCAGAGATAGCGAGGACTTTATGTACCACGAGTCCGATGAATTCGAAGAGAATTGCGATATTGATGAGGTCGAAAATGAAATCAACGCTCAGATAAAGCGCTTCCGTTCATTTGGCGTTGAGCCATCACATCTTGATAACCATATGGGTTCTCTCTATGGTATTGAAACAGGTCGCTTCGAGCTTCTTAACCTTACTCTTGATATTGCAGGTGAAGAGGGGCTTCCTTTCCGTTTTCCTGGTACATATGTTCCTGAAATGTTTGAGAACGATACTCTTGAGGTTAAAATTGATAAAGATCTTATTGCTATGATGTATGGCAAGATTCTTGATTATGCTAAAGACCAGGAAGTTGCTTTACCTGATTTCCTTATTCCAGGTGAGTGGAATGGTCCTCAAAACGATAGCTACGAGAATTATAAGGAATATATCTACGAGCTTTACAAAACATTCCCTAACGGAATTACTGAAACATATATCCACCCTGCTCTTGAATGTGATGAACTTAAGTCTATTACAGGCGCATGGCATAGAAGAGTTTGGGAACACAGACTTTTCTCAGACCCACAGACACTTCAGCACATTAAGGCTTGCGGTATTCAGCTTATTAACTACCGCGACCTTAAAAAGATGAAAGGTTTTTAATCCAATAAATAAAGCTTAAAATATAATGCATCCGACTAAAAAGTCGGATGCTTTTTTTATACAAAATTTTCAATTAACTTAACGGAAATATCTTTTTGAAAATCGTTCCTTTTTATATGTGTTTTTTCGTGCTCTAAGGATTTTCTTTTTGCCGCATCAGATAAATCCTCATTAATGTAAATATTAAAATCGCCGTTTGCATCGGGTATTGTAAAAGCCCTGATTGTAAGCGGCATTTTAATTTCTCTGATAAAAATCAATTAATCATCCTCCGTGTCAATAAGTGCTTTGAATACAACTAAAAATTTATCAAGCTGGTCCTCGGTTGCTCTTTGAGACATATCAAAAAGTAGTTTCCTTTTATGGAAAAGCTCGTCTTTTTGCTCGTCAATACCATCGGTATAGTCGTTGAAATAATCAAGTGATACGCAAAAGTATTGGGCAATTTTTTGAAGGTTAGGAGTGGAAAGTGTTTTTGTTTTGCCTTGCTTAAGGTCTGATAACGTGCTTTTAGGTACACCTGTTTCTCTACAGAGTTGAGCAACCTTTATTCCCTTTAAATCACATAATTCTTGTATTTTCTCATACATATTCACAATATATGCCTCCACTTTTTTGTGAGATGTAACAAAGTTTTTGACATACGAACAAATGTTCGTAAAATGGGTTGAAAAGTACGGAAATCCGTACTATAATACGGTTGTGCTTATGAAAAGTACGGAAAACCGTACAAATTACGACAATAATATACAATATATTTTGCAACGTGTCAATACCAAAAATAGTACAGCAATTAATTTTAAAGGAGGATTTTATGTCAAAAGAAATTGAAAGTATGATTGAGTGCCCTTTTTATATCAAAGAGGGTAAGAAGTTTATAAGTTGTGAGGGGCTTTTGGATAACACATCAACCGTACAGCAGTTTGAAACAGATTTATTTAAGAAAAGTCATCAATATAATTTTTGTTGTGTAAATGGTGGCAAAAAATGTCCTCACTATAGAAATATAGCTCTTTTATATGACCGAGGTGAACGCTCTTGAGAGATGGTAAGGTGGAGGATAAATTAAAAAGAGTTTCATCTGCGGCTGAGAATATGAGCGCTCTTGTTGATGATATTGTAAAAAAAGCACGTAAGAATTTTAAAAGCACAGGCAGTCCTGATTTGGATGCCAAGTTTTTAAAAGAAAGTGTGGGGGCTCTACGGGAGCTTTATGGTCTTCTTGAAGAGTGTGATACTTCACCACAAATAAATGATGGAATTGTTATACGCTTAGAAAAAGAAATAGAGGAGTGGAGCAAGTGAAGGAGCTTTTTATTTCTCAACCTAATGAAAAACAGCGGGACTTTTTCAATTGCCATCAAAGGTTTATTGGTTATGGTGGTGCCCGTGGTGGCGGTAAATCATGGGCATTGAGAACAAAGTTTGTGCTCCTGGCTATGGAGTATAGTGGGCTGAAGCTTTTGCTTCTGAGAAAAACACTTCCCGAGCTTCGCGAAAACCATTTACTGCCGTTGCTTGCCCAACTAAACGGAATAGCGCGATACAAAAGAGATGAAAGAGCTTTTATTTTCCCTAATGGTTCCAGAATTCGCTTAGGTTACTGTGATACAGAAAATGATATATATCAATATCAGGGTCAGGAATATGATGTTATAGGTGTCGAGGAATGTACTCATTTTACTTTTTCACAGATACAGTTTCTTATGACATGTAACAGAACAACAAGAAAAGATTTCAAGCCACGAATGTATTTTACAGGGAATCCCGGTGGAGTTGGCCATAACTGGTTTAAGCGATTGTTCGTTAAGGGTAGATATGAAACAGGGGAAGACCCTGACGATTATATTTTTATTCCGGCAACAATAGATGATAATACAGTGCTTATGAAAACAAACCCTGAGTATGTTAAGGTTCTTGACGCTCTGCCTGAAACGCTTCGTCAAGCTCACCGCTTTGGTAATTGGGATATTTTTGACGGACAGTTTTTTGAGGAGTTTCGGGATAATTCTGAGCATTATAAGGATGGTATAAATACCCATGTAATTGAGCCTTTTGAAATTCCAAATGATTGGATAATATACCGCTCCTTTGACTTTGGTTATGCAAAGCCTTTTTCCTGTGCCTGGTGGGCAGTAGATTATGACGGAAGGTTATACAGAATTTTAGAGCTTTATGGGTGTACTAAAACTGCCAACGAAGGTGTTAAATGGCCACCTGAAAAGATTTTTTCGGAGATTGCAACTATTGAAAGGCAACACAGGTGGTTGAAAAACAAAAAGATATTAGGTGTTGCTGACCCTTCTATATGGGATGCTTCAAGAGGTGAAGCAATAATAGAGGCAGCGGACAGAAATGGTGTTTTTTTCACCAAAGGTGATAACAAGCGTCTTCCCGGTTGGATGCAGGTTCATTATCGTCTCAGCTTTGATGAGCAAGGGATACCAATGATGTATGTTTTTAATACATGCAAAGGCTTTATTAGAACTGTACCTGAATTAAAGTTCAGTTCGGTAAATCCTGAGGATTTAGATACAACAGGAGAGGACCATATAGCCGATGAGGTGCGCTATATGTGTATGGCAAGACCAATTTCACCTACATATAAAAAGAAAGAAATAAAAATATATGACGACCCACTTGATTTAAATAGGGGTCATTATAGAGTTTTGTAAAGGATGAAAAAATGAACAAGAAAAACAGCAAAAAGTATGAAAAAGAAAAAATAGCAACTACTACGGGGCTTTTAGGCGTGTTTGGTGAGGATGAGGTGGAAAAATCACTTTCTCTTTTGAAAAAATACAAAGAGGGAAAAACATCTCTTGAAAGCAGAATTGTTGATAATGAGCAATGGTTTAAAATGCGTCATTGGGAGCAGCTGCGTTCATCAGGCGGTAATGAAAATGCATCCGCATGGTTATTTAATTCAATTGCTAATAAGCATGCGGATGCTATGGATAACTATCCGTCAGTAAGCTGCTTGCCGAGAGAGGCAAGCGACGAAAAGGCTGCAGATATACTTTCTCAGGTGTTGCCGGTTATATTTGAAAGAAACGGTTTTGAAAAAATATACAGCGATGCCTGGTGGTACAAGCTTAAAGCGGGTACGGCAGTATATGGTGTGTTCTGGAATCCATTAAAGAGTAATGGATTAGGTGATATTGAAATAAAGCAGGTAGACATTCTCAATCTTTTCTGGGAACCGGGTATTAAGGATATCCAGAAAAGCAAAAATATTTTCCATGTGGAGCTTATGGATAATGATGCTCTTGTGTCTCTTTATCCTCAGCTTTCTGGGAGGTTGGGTTCATCAAACATTGAACTCGCTCACTATGTTTACGACGATAATGTTGATACAACAGAAAAAAGCGCAGTGGTAGACCGCTATTACAAGATTATAAGGAATGGTATGGAGATTGTGCATTACTGCAAAATCTGTAACGGACAGCTTCTTTATGCGTCGGAGAATGACCCTGAATATATGGAAAGAGGTTTCTATGACCACGG
>CAJGCL010000073.1 GCA_904501675.1 Clostridiaceae bacterium | reverse complement strand
TGGTCAGAAATGATTGCAGACCGCATCATAAGACGTAATCCCAATAAGGAAGAATACGTATGTGCCGCCGGTATAAGCCCCTCAGGCTCTATCCATATCGGTAACTTCCGCGATATTGCAACAAGCTACTTTGTTGTTCGCGCACTTCGCAAGAAAGGTAAAAAAGCAAAGCTCCTTTTCTCATGGGACGAGTTCGACCGTATGAGAAAGGTTCCTGTTAACGTTGCAGCTATTGACGATGATATGGAAAAATATATCGGTTGCCCATACGTTGACGTTAAAAACCCATTTGACACAGAAGAAAAAACATATGCTGAATATTTTGAGCATGAGTTTGAGCGTTCAATTGTTAAATTCGGTATTGATATGGATTACCGCCATCAGGCAGAAATGTACAGAAGCGGTAAGTACACAAAATATATTCTTGAAGCTCTCGAAAAGCGTGGCGAGATTTTTGATATTCTCGCTTCTCACCGTACACAGCCTGTTCAGGAGGGCGAAAGAGAAAACTACTATCCTGTAAGCATCTACTGCTCAGAGTGTGGCAAGGATACAACAAAAATTGTTTCTCTTTCCGATGACTGCACAAAGGCAGAGTACACCTGCGCTTGCGGTCATAAGGGCAGCTTTGATTTCACAACTGATTTCAACTGCAAGCTTGCATGGAAAATTGACTGGCCAATGCGTTGGATGTACGAGGGCGTAGACTTTGAGCCAGGCGGAAAAGACCACGCTTCTCCTCACGGTAGCTATGATACAAGTAAAGACATTGCAAAGAAGATTTACGGCTACGAGCCACCTCTCTTCCAAGGCTATGAGTTTATTGGTATCAAGGGCACAACAGGTAAGATGTCAGGCTCATCAGGTCTTAACCTTACTCCTGAAACCCTTCTTAAAATCTATGAGCCTGAAGTAATTCTCTGGCTTTACTCAAAAACAGAGCCTCTTAAGGCGTTTGATTTCTGCTTCGATGATGGTATTCTTCGTCAGTACTTTGAGTTCGACAAGATGTATAATGCAATTAAAGATGGCACTGCAAACGAAGCTCAGAAGGATATTATGTACAACACAACAGTTGGCGACAGAGAGCTCGACACAGTTCCTATGAGCCTCCTTGTTCAGCTTGGTAGCGTTGTTGACTTTAATATCCCAATGCTTGAAACTGTTTTCGAGAAAATCGGCACACCATATAAAGAGGCTGAATTTGCAGAGCGTCTTGACAGAGCTAAATATTGGCTTGAGAACTGTGCTCCTGACCAGGTTAACCGCCTCAGAGAGTACCGCAACTGGGAAATTTACAACACTCTTTCTGATACAGAAAAAGAAGAGGTTAAATTACTCTTCAACTATATCAAAGAGGGTGGCTATAGCCTTGATGACCTTAACAAGAAGCTTTACGCTATTCCTAAGGAAATCCATGGCGAGGATATGGACGAAAAAGCTCTTAAGGCTTTACAGGGTACATTCTTCAAAAACATCTATAAGCTCCTTATAGATAAAGAAAAGGGCCCACGTCTTTATCTCTTCCTTTACGCTATTGACCCACAGAAATATGTTGGTCTTCTTGATTTCTCATATGAGAAAACCGAGGATGAAGCAAAGGCTGAGGAAGCTGCAAAGGCAGAAATTGTAGAAGAGAATGAAGACAAGCACGTTTATGGCGAAGCAGACGCTTTCGTTCCATTCAAGGAAGAGCTTGTTTCTATTGATTACTTTGAAAAGCTTGACCTTCGTGTTTGCGAAATCGTTAAGGCTCAGGAAATCAGAAAATCTCACAGCTGCTTAAAGCTTACTCTTAACGACGGTAGCGATAAGCCAAGAACAATCGTTTCTTCAATCAAGAGTGAGTACACCTGTGAACAGCTTGTTGGCAAAAAGATTATTGTTATTGCTAACCTTGAGCCTGCAAGACTTACAGGTGTTGAAAGCCAGGGTATGCTCCTTGCAGCAACAAACGGTGCTTGCGGTTGTCAGGTAGTATTCCTTCCCGACTGCGTTCCTGCAGGTACACAGATTAAATAATTATGATAAGATTTGAGAATGTAACAGAAAAAACATTCCCACAGGTCTTTGAAAAAATGAAAGCGGCGTTCCCTTATGAGGAGCGCCGCGATTACATAGACCAGCAGGAATGTATGAATGATGAAAGGTTCAAGTTTCTTGAAATTTTTAACGATGCACAGGCGGTAGGCTTTACTGCTTTATGGGATTTAGAAGGTTTCTTGTTTATTGAGCATATTGCAATAGACCCTGATAAACGCTCAGGCGGATATGGCTCAAAAGCAATTGAGCTTATAAAATGCACATTCAATAAGCCTGTTATTCTTGAAGCAGAAGCACCCAAAACAGAGCAACAGATAAAAAGAATCCGGTTTTACGACCGCCTTGGTTTTAAAATCAACGATTTTCAATATGAGCAACCTTCTTACCACGGTGGCGAAGGCGTACCATTAAAAATACTCAGTTATCCCGAATTACTGTCAGATGCGGAATTTGAAAATTTTATATCCGAAACAAGAAGGAGTGCGTATAAGCTATGAAAACAAGAGCACAGAAAATTGCTGTAGCCGCTATGCTTGCCGCTTTGGCTTGCGTTGCAACAATGATAATAAAAATACCCACACCCTTAAAGGGCTACATAAATTTGGGCGATTGTGTAGTTTTGCTTTGCGGTAGTCTTCTCTCACCTGCCTATGCCTTTTTAGCAGCAGGTATCGGCTCGTGTCTTGCAGATATTCTGTCAGGATACCTCGTTTACGCACCTGCTACCTTTGCAATAAAAGGCGGTATGGCGCTGATAATCGTTACATTATTCAAGTATTTTGATAAAAAAGGTTATAAAACTGTTCTCAAAATACTACCTAGCATTATTGCAGAAATAGTTATGGTGCTTGGGTATTTCATATTTGAAGGCTTCTTATATGGATTCGGACCATCTCTTGCCAATATCCCCGCAAACGCAATTCAAGGCGTAGCAGGAATTGTATTTGGTTTTACATTGATTAAAGCTTTTCAAAAAATAAAATTGTTCTAAAAAATTATCACCTGAGAAGGCACTCTTCTCAGGTGATTTTTATTTTATCTTACGCCACAATGCATGTATGAAAATTGAATGAAACAAGCTATCCTCTATCTCGCGAAAGCACTGGCATCTTGTATCTGGCATCTATCCACTATCAGCTCAATAAATCATATCCGCTGTAGTCCAGTTTTTAAGAACTTCCTTCTGGTCTGCGGCTTCTTTTTTTGCGCCCTCTAAATCGTGGTCTCGGTAGTTTCCGCATTCAACTGCGCTTACACCAGGTACATCGCCTTCAAAGGTTTCGATAAAAGCGAGGGCTTCCTGAGTGAGCTTCAGCGCTTCACCGTGAGTCATTCCTGTTGTCAGGAAATAGAAGCCTGTGCGGCAGCCCATAGGACCAAAGTAAATTATATTATCTTTAAATTCGCTGTTTCTTACAAATGTTGCGAAAAGATGCTCAAGAGTGTGGATTGCGCCATTCTCCATAACCTCTTCCACATTTGGACGGCGTGTTCTTATATCGTATGTTACAACATCGCCATCTATTCTTGAAATATACATACCTCTCATAAGCTTTGTATGGTCAACTGTAAAGCTTGCAATTTTTTCCATTTCAGTTTTCTCCTTTTTCTTTTCCTTCTGCGTTCTTTTCTCTCGCAGGCCTTCAAAAAAATCTGAAAGAGGCTTGGCGCACTCTTCTTCCATAAATCCACCTATGTGCTTTGGCGTGTAGCTGAATTTACTTTCGAATAAGTTTGTTACAGACCCGCAAGCACCATTTTTAACATCATATGCTCCGAAATAAACATTACGGAGCCTTGCATTTATAATTGCGCCTGCGCACATAGGGCATGGCTCAAGGGTAACATACATATCGCATTCCCACAAGCGCCAACCACCAAGGCGTTTACAGGCTTCGTTAATTGCTTCAATTTCCGCGTGGCAAAGAGCGTTGCGCTCCTTTTCTCTGCGGTTTCTACCTCTGCCTACTATCTTATTTCCTATAGTAACCACTGCGCCAACAGGCACTTCGCCATTTTCGGCAGCCTCTTTTGCAAGGCGCAGAGCCTCGTACATAAAATCTTTATTCATAACTTATTTTGTAGGTATAAGCGTTGTAAGTGCCTGAAGGAAAAACAAAACAATTGCAACAATCATAAGCGGGCTTGTAAAGAATTTTACAAGCTTCTGCTGTAATGTGAGCTGATTCGCATCCCCTTTATAATTAAGCACATCATCTACATAAACAGGTGCAGGAGCTTTTGCGTATGGTGTAACAGGCTGCGTAAGAATATTTCTCTTGTAAACCGCAACATAAATAAATAAGCAAACAAACGCAACAACAATACCGCCTAAAGAAACTACGTAGAAAAACATATTTGCAGTTTCTTCGTCTGCTACCTGCATAAGCACTGAGGATATACAGGAAAGAGAGTTATTCAAGGCATGGATAATTATACCTGTCCAAAGGCTATCGGTAGCAATAACTGCATACGCAAAGAAAAGACCGCAGATAAACGCAAAAGGTATCTGAGCTACATCGCCATGGAAAATACCGAACATAAACGCTGATGTTACAATGGCAAAAGCGTTACCATAGCGCCTGAGAGACGATAAAACAACACCGCGCAAAGCAAACTCCTCTACAAGAGCAGGAATAATTGCGGTTGCAATACACATCAGAATAAGGTCAGTTACAGATTTGGGGTCTTCAATAGAAGAATATGTAGATTGCAAGCCTATCCCCTCAAGAAAAGTAAGCAAGATTGAAGATATGAAGTTTGCCAGCATACATCCGCCAAAGCTTATCATTATAAGTAAAAAAGCTTTTAATGGTGATTTGGGGGCAGAAAGCTTTGTTCTGAATTCGTATACATCAATTCCGCTGTTTTCGAGCGCTTGCTGTTTCCCATGTTGTTTGAACATCTTACCGAACAAGAAAAAGGTTCCGCCGACAACAACCAAAGTGTATATCATATTTATAAAGGATTGACCACTAAGGCCTGATTCATAAAAATCATATACAGACGGAATAAGCAAAACTACAGAAAACATAAACGCAACTATCAGGCAGCCTATAAGGGTAGCGCCGCAAATATTGCCTATATTGCGAATCTTTTTCTCCGCTTTTTTTCTTACAAGGCTCTTTTCAAGCTGCTCCTGATAATAAGCCTGATTAAAACCTGAATTATTCATGGGTGCGCCATAATGATACTGAGGCGCGGATCCTTGCTGAGAATTATTGTATATATCAACCGGAGATTGAATATTCTGAGGTCGATTCGGAACATACCCCTGATTATACGGTTCACTTGGCACGGTGTAATGAGGCGCGGTGTGCACATATGGGGAGTATTGAGGCGGATATTGATTTGAATAAACAGGTGGCACCGGTGTTGGTTGGAAACCCGGCTGATTTACAGATTCATCGGATACATTTTCTTGTCCGCCATTAAAGTTATTGAAGTTGTTGTTTATATTATCCATAACCTTTCCTTTCAGTTTGTACTATACCATTTCACAGTGATTATATCAATTATTATAATAAATAGCAACAGATAAATTGTGTCTGTTCTATTAATTTTTACAATATGTAGTGTTGTAAAAAAATCAAAAACAATGTATAATTTCTGTGTACAATTTCTTATAAAAATAAAGGATGGTCTTTATGGAAAAGAAGGTTCACAAGCTGAATATAGCAGGTGAAGAATATAGAATTATTTCAGACGAATCTGCAGAATATATGCAAGCTCTCGCTCATGAACTTGGTATGAAAATGACTGCTATCATGAAAGGAAGTCATATTTCCACCACTCAGGCAGCAGTTCTTGTTGCTCTTCAGTATGCAGACGATGCAGCTAAAAACAGCGGTAACGCAGATACCCTCAGGTCTCAGCTCAAAGAGTATCTTGAAGATGCAGCTCAGGCAAAGAGCGAGCGCGATTTCTACAAGCGCGAGCTTGAAAGAGCGAAGGCAATAACCGAAGCAGAAGAAAAAAATACAACAGGCAGACTTTGGTAAGACTATGGAAATTTTAAAGATTAAAAAGGTTAAAGAAAACGCAAAAGTGCCTTCAAGAGGTACTCAGGGAAGTGCAGGCCTTGACCTTTGCGCTTGCATTGACGAAGCAATCACCCTGAATTGTGGCGATACTGCTCTTATCCCAACAGGTATTGCAATCGCACTCCCCTCTGCAGATTATGGCGCTTTTGTTTTCCCGAGAAGCGGTATTGCTGTAAAGCACGGCATTGGTCTTCTCAATTCCGTTGGCGTTATTGATAGCGACTACCGTGGTGAAATTATGGTAGGTGTTATCAACCAGAAAAGAGAAGCCTACACTATTGAACCGGGCGAAAGAATTGCCCAGATGGTTATTATGCCGGTTTCTATGATGCCGGTAGAAGAGGTTGAGGAATTAGACGAAACAGACCGTGGCGCAGGCGGCTTCGGTTCAACAGGGAAGAAATAATATGTCAACAATTGCAGCAATCGCTACTGCTCAGGCGGCAGCAGGCTTAGGAACAGTAAGAATATCAGGTGAAAATGCGCTGACCATCGGGGACAGCGTTTTTTCTGCTTTGTCAGGAAAGAAGCTTTCTTCCCTTCAGGGCTACTCTGCACTTTACGGCAAGGTTTATGATGGTAAAACACCTATTGACGATGCTGTTGCTCTTGTTTTCAGAGCACCCAAAAGCTATACAGGTGAAGATGTTGTTGAGTTTTCCTGCCATGGCGGACTTTATATTATGCAAAAGGTTCTTCGTGCTGTTTTTGAAGCAGGTGCCGTACCTGCAGAAGCAGGCGAATTCACAAAAAGAGCCTTCCTTAACGGCAAAATGGATTTGAATGAAGCAGAAGCAGTTATGTCTCTTATTTCTGCATCGGGCGAAGAAGCACGCGCTGCTACACTTAACGCCCTAGATGGTGCATTAAGCAGAGAGATTCTTTCTTGCCGTGAAAAGCTGGCTCGCACTGCTGCATTTATGGCGGCTTGGATAGATTACCCTGACGACGAAATTGACGAGCTCTCCGACGAGCAAATGACCGAAACTCTTTCTGATATAAAAGCTTCTCTCGAAAAGCTCCTTTCAGGCTTTGATGCAGGTAAAGCAATACTTGATGGCGTTGATACTGCTATTGTAGGCAGACCGAATGTTGGTAAATCTACTCTTCTTAACGCCCTTTCAGGAAGTGAACGGGCAATTGTAACGTCAGTTGCAGGTACTACAAGAGACGTGCTTGAAGAAACTGTAAGAGTAGGTAATATTTCTTTGCGCCTTGCAGATACCGCAGGAATCAGAGCTGATACTGATGATGAAATCGAAAAAATAGGTGTATCAAGAGCAAAAGAGCGATTTGACAGAGCAAGCCTTGTTTTAATGGTGCTTGACGGTCAGAATGAATTATCAGAAGATGATAAAGAGCTTCTTAATATGTGCGAGAGGAAAAACTGCGTTGTTGTTGTAAACAAAACAGACATAGAAAAGAAGCTTGATATAAATGATTTAAAAAACTTTACAAGCAAGGATATTGTTGAAATTTCTGCTAAAGAAACCACTGGAATGGAGCTTCTTACAAAGACTATTGAAAAGGTTGTTGGCACCGCAGGCTTTGACCCTTCCGCTCCGCTTATTACAACAGAGCGTCAGAGAGTATGCGTAAAAAAGGCTGTTGACAGTATCGCAGAAGCTCTTGAGGGAATAGAGATGGGCATAACCCCTGATGCAGTAAATGTGTGCATAGATTGTGCAGTTGAAAACCTCTCCGTTCTTACAGGTGAAAAAGCAACGGAAACAATCGTTAATGAGGTTTTTAAAAACTTCTGTGTAGGAAAATAATAAATAGGTGTGTTTATGAAAAAGATCAAAATTGGTATTTTAGGCGCAGGCAGAGGTATAGATTTAGCCCGCAACCTTAACCTTGCAGGAGCAGAAATTGTTGCCCTTTGCGATTTTAATGAAAAACGCCTTGCTAAGGGTCTTGAAAATTTAGGCTTTAATGTTCCTACATTCAAAGCCTTTGACGAATTTATTGAGCAGGAAATGGACGCAGTTGTTCTTGCAAACTATTTCCATGAGCATACACCATATGCTATAAAGTGTTTCGAAAAAGGTCTCCATGTTCTCTGCGAATGTATTGCAAACGGCACTTTAGCAGAGGGCGTTGAGCTTATAAGAGCCCACGAAAAAAGCAACTCAATTTATATGCTTGCCGAAAATTATCCGCAGATGATTTTCAACAAGGAAATGAAAAGAGTTTGCGATGATGGATCTTTGGGTAAAATTCTCTATGCAGAGGGTGAATATAACCACCCATATCGTCCGGACGATATAGAATTCAACAAAGCAGCTGTTTACTTTACCGAACATTGGAGAAATTTCCTTCCTCGCGCATATTACATAACCCACTCCCTTGCCCCTCTTATGTGGTCAACGGGCGCAACACCTAAAAAAGTAAGTGCAATGCCTGTTTTTTCTCCAATCAAGGAAAAGGTTACCGCAAGGTGCGTTGGCGACAGAGCCGCTATTATTACAACTCTTAACGATGATGAATCTGTTTTCAGAGTTACGGGCTGTGCTGCATTTGGCGCTCACCATAATGCCTACAGAATATGTGGCGAAAACGGTCAGATTGAAAACCTTCGCGGTATGGGCGAAAAAGTAATGCTGCGCTACAGCGAATGGGCAATCCCCGAGGGCAAGGAAGAAGTAAATCTTTACGACCCTGTGTGGAACGACAGCGACGAAGAATTCATTAAAAATGCAGGCCACGGCGGTGGAGATTATATTGTTTCAAGAATGTTCCTTGACTGTATAAAAGAAAAAAGACAGCCTGAGCATCCATACGATATTTATTCCGCAGTAAATATGGCATGCGTTGCAATTCTTGCCCACCGCTCAATTTTGAATGGTGGTATTCCTTATGATATTCCTGATTTCCACCTTGAAGAGTGCAGAAAGGAATACGAGAACGACAGACAATCTCCTTTCCAATATACAGACGGCACCGAACCTAATATTCCTTGCTGTTCACACCCTGATTTTTCTCCAACCCAGGAGCAAATAGAACAAATGAAAGAGCTTTTGAAAGATTAAGTAAAATAATCCGAAAGGAAATGATAAAATGAAATACATTGGATTTGCATTGCTTGCTGTTTTAGCAGTATTAGTTGTTCTGATTGTTTTTGCAGCTATGAAAGCTGTAAAAATCAAAGCAAAACCTAACACAAGTGCACCTGCAATAAACCCAACAGAAGAAGAAGCAAACACTTATGCTAAAAAGCTTTCTGAAATGGTTAAGGTACCTACAATTTCTCTCAGAGGAAACGAAGACCTTACTCAATTTTATAAGCTCCACGAGGTAATGAAAGAGAATTTCCCTCTTGTTTTCTCGAAGCTTGAGTGTACAGAAATTGACGGCAACCTCCTTTTCCGTTGGCCCGGTAAAGACCCAAAAAGGAACGGTCTTCTTCTTATGGGTCATCAGGACGTTGTTACTGCAGATGAGCCTAACTGGGAAAGAGACCCATTTTCAGGCGAAATTGCAGATGGTAACATTTACGGCAGAGGCTCTATGGACTGCAAGTCTACTTTCTTTTCAGAATTTCAGGCTATTGAAGAGCTTTTAGAAGAAGGCTTCGTACCACCTTGCGACGTTTACCTTGCTACTGCTGTTGACGAAGAGATTTCAGGCGACGGCGCACCAAAGCTTGTAAACTATCTTAAATCAAAAGGTGTTCACCTTGATGTTGCTATGGACGAAGGTGGAGCTATTCTTAAAGATCAGCTTCCAACAATGAATGGCTGGTGTGCTGCCATCGGTATACTTGAAAAAGGTTACATAGACCTTAAGGTTATTGCAAAAGGCAAGGGCGGACATTCTTCAACACCAAAGAGCAATACGCCTCTTGCAAGACTTTCAAAGTTTGTTGCAGACATTGAAAAAGATAAGCCTTTCAAAGCAGAAATTTCAGGCCCTGTTTACGCAATGCTTGACGAAGCTGCTCCTTACCTTGGCTTCCCTCTTCGTATGGTGCTTGGCAATATGTGGCTCTTCAAGGGTCTTCTCACAAAGGTTTTACCTATGGTTTCTCCTATGTGCAACGCTTTCACAAGAACAACCTTCTGCTGTACAATGGCAGGTGG
>CAJGCL010000072.1 GCA_904501675.1 Clostridiaceae bacterium | reverse complement strand
CTCACCACTTGCTTTTTCAAGCTCTTCTTCAGAAACTGAAACACCTGTTTCTTCCTCTTTTATAACCTCATCAACTGTAGCTGCGCTTTTCTTCATTCGCAAAATAGTTGAAATCATATAAACTGCAAACAAGGAAAGAAGAATTATACCTGTAACACGGGTAAATGTGCCTGCAGCATATGCCACAAAGCAATAAAATACTGCCGCAATAAAGAAAAATGCAACAGGTAATGACATACTCTTTCTGGCGGCAGGACCCGGCTTAATGGCAATAGTCAACGCTGCGATGAGAGCGGTGTTGCAAATAATTGAGCCGATTGCATTACCATACGCTATAGAGCCGCTACCCTGAAATGCCGCACCTGCGGAAACCATAACCTCAGGAAGCGTTGTGCCTATGGAAACAACTGTGGCACCAATAAGAATTTCGGGTAAACGAAAACGCCTTGCAATACCTGAAGCGCCATCTACAAACCAATCGCCACCCTTAATGAGAAGCACAAAGCCTACAGCTAACATAATAACAGGAACAGCCATAACTAAACTCCTTTTAAATCTTATTTATAGCATTTGCATTTTTAATCACAAATTTCAATCATCTGATGAATATTTACCTTGGGCACAATAAATTCTGCTCTGCCGTTTTCATATGTGAATTCGAGTGCTTCTCCTGATGGCACAAGCGCTACTTTTGACGGCTCTTTTTCACATTTCACACTACACTTCACATTATAAAGAGGGACCGTATCTTCAATAACCTCGGTATTTTTTCCTCTTACTGTTGTGTGAGCGTAAAGAAGGTGAAGAATATTTCTTTTTTCTTCCGTTTGCCTTGTAAAAGTAACTACACCTTTATCAGGAATATCTGCTTTCACCGAAGCTTCATCACCCAGCATTTTTTCTGTAATAAAGCTGAAAAGCTCTTTAAAGCATAAATGACCGTGCTGTGCGTAAGCGGTGAAAATATCCCATCCGATATATGCAATGTTATCTTTTACCACTGCACCCGGGAATATACTTTCAGGATTGTTTGGTGCGTGGGCATGAGAGCAGAAATGCTCCAAGGTTCTGTTGAAATACGGATTCTGCCCGTAAGCAAAAGCTTCACCGTCCGTCAACTCAAAGTTAAACGACTTACAGCGCATAACATATTCTGTTTTGCCGTTAACGGTTTCGAACTCAGGTATAAAATATGTAGGCTCAAATTCATTTTTACCTATATACTCTGCACCTGTATCAAGGAAGAATTCTCGGTCTTTAACAAGTGCTTCGCCTGTGGCAATAACCTTACCGCCATTTTTAACATATTCCTTGATTTTTTCAAGAATATTATTATTTTCAATAGCAATATCAGGAAGAACAAGAATTTTGTATGGAGAGAAATCCGCCTTCCCGTCAACAAAATTATAAAGGCGGTTTGTTTCAAGAAGCATTCTGTTTGCGCCAATATCTGCAAGAGAATCTCTTCTGCCCGTAACAGCCTCTGCGCTGAGCACAGCAATATCTGCAACGTTTATTGCACCTTTGAGCCAAGGCTCTTTTTCTTCAACAAGAGCATATGCTTTACCTATAAGACCATAAGTCGCCATATTCAATTCGCTCAAAGGATGCATCTGGTCGCCAATTGAACAGCCTGCCCCATTTGCTATACTGAGGGATGTTTCGTAAATAAGAGCGTTCGGATGCTTAAAGCCACCGAACTCACCCCATGAATGATGGAATTTACCTGTCATTCCCAAAAACTCGGTATTTTTAAGAGTGCGCACATATGCGGCTGAAAGCGGAAAATGGTCGTAGCCCCATCCGCCTGTTGGCAGGCTTTCGAGCTCAAGGTGAGTGTTTTTATTTATAAAATCATAGTCCCCTTTAGGGATATGACCTGCATTGTGGAAGATTGTAGCGGTGTCGCTATGCTTTCTTACGGCGGCATTTGTGGCGTCAGTATATTTATTGAAAACCAGTAGTGCGAATTTTTCTCTGTCTTCCGCATTTTCAATGTCAAAGCCTTGTGCTTTCATATCTGCAAGGCATTTTTCGCAGTAGCAAACCTTTGGAGAAATAATATCAAGGAAAATACCGCAAGGATTATACTTTACCATAACCTCCTCTATCTGAGCGCAGAGAAAATCAAGGTAGCCTGTGTTAAAGCACATTAAATGAAAATGCACCTCGTTTACGTAATTTTCCTGACCGACTTTATCGGTTGTTGGCTGAAAACGCCATCCAGGACGTTTAACATATTCTTTTTCGTCATAGCCTGCTGAAATATATACGGGAGCTTTCACCCCGATTTCCGCACACGCTTCAAGCTGAGCACCTAATAAATCGAAGGTAAGCTCAGGGTGAATCTCATTCACTTCGGTAGGATGATAAGACCAACCATGGTGGCATTTTGAAAAAACAGTTATTGAATCAACATGCCCCAATTTAAGCGCGGTTTGAAACTGCTCCTTAGAAAAGCTTTTGCCTACAGGCATAGCGTCGTGAGTATGAAAATCAAGATGTACCTGTCGTTTTCTGAGCATAACCATTTCTCCTATACAACGATTTTTTGTTAAGTACAATTATAGTATAAATTGTATTTATTGTAAACGGGAAAACCTTAACCAAAAATGACCGCCTAATTTGAATAAACTCACTAATAACGGCATATTTACTAAGACACTAAAAACCATCTGAAAACTTTTTCAAAAAATTTGAAAAAAGATGTTGACAAATCCGTTTTGTGGTGTTATAGTATATGAGCACTTGCGAGAGTGGCGGAATCGGCAGACGCGCACGTTTGAGGGGCGTGTGGTAATCCCGTACGGGTTCAAGTCCCGTCTCTCGCACCAAACTCCACCTTTTCGAAGGTGGAGTTTTTGTTTGTTTTAAGATTTTTAAAGACTTGCTTTGGATTTAAGTTGAAAAATTCCATTTTTGGTGATATGATTTTTATATAACTATAATTTGAGTGGTGATAAACTTGAAAAAGAGAATGTTTTCATTTGTTATAGCACTATGCTGTTTAAGTTTATTTTCTATTACAGCTTTTGCTCGTTCATATAATTTGAGCGATACTGATATGAGTATAGATATTGATGACAGTGAATGGTATGTGTTTACTCGTGATAATATATTGAACAATTCTGAACTTGAGGATTTAGGCATTACATACGATTATATGAATGATTTGTTTCTTAATAACAAAGTTTATGTTGATGCTATGTTAATATATGATGACGAATCAATGGAGTTGTTTGTAAGAAAAACTGGTATTGATAAAATTGTTAATTTATCAAAATATGAAGATGATGAGGTTTTATCGTTTGCAAAAACACTTGCAGAAAAACGTAGTATAGAAGAATATAAACTTTATAAAACTGACTATACTTTTGTTGAATTTGAATACACTGATACAGGTTTTTACATTCGAGAATTTTTGACAGTTGTAAACGGAGAAAATTACACATTAACTTTTCAATCTGAATCGCCGTTTAGCCCTTTGTTATACCAAGAAATGGAAACGATAATTGATAGCGTTTATTTCCAAATAGATACATCCTTGAAAGAATCAAACAAAATATCGTCAATATTTGACGGTGTTTTTGAAAAAGCTATTGGCGGTGCTGTAATTGGTGGCATTTTTTCTGGAATAGGTTTACTTTGCGGAAAAAAGAGAAAGAAATCTAAAGAACACAAATCGGTAATCACACACTCCATATCGACACCTACCACTCCAAAAAATGACACCCAAAATCGAATTACTCATATTTGTTTATCTGACCCCAATGAACAACCTAAAGAACAAGGAAACTTTAATTTCTATGGTAAAGATATTCTGTTGGACAAGTCTCATGAACAAGAAAGTGTTTCACAACCCAATCACCAAGAAGTAAAGACAGTCTTTACTGTTGAATCTTTTGCAAATAGTTTAGCCAAAATGGCTAGTCAAGAATTGCTTGATATGATGAATTTTTGTTCCAATAAACAGATAGAAATAAATGAACGTAAACTACTTATTTCTACATTTGCTTATTTCTACGGAATATGGACTTTTGATTACAAAAACATAACAACAGAACAAGAAAAAACTATACAGGAAATCTATAAAAAACAGTTTAGTGAATTTAACAGAACCGCTTTTGAAAATGATACTTTCAAACAAGTTGTAGATAATGAATATGAATTTGACAAACTGTTATATTATATAATCAAAAGAATAAATGAATCCCACAATAAATTTGAGAATAATCAATCTTTTGAATACGATAAGATTTCAGATGAGTTTATTTCCGAATTTGTTGCAAATGAAAAAGATAAAGAAAAAATCAAACTTGATGTCAGAACAAAGATATTGAGAGATTGGGCACTTGTAGCAAGTAAAACAGGACAAGTTTCTAAAATTCAAAATGATGAATAAAAGTAACCCGTAACACTCATTGTGAATGTTACGGGTTATCCTTTACATAATTATTTGATATTTAACTCTTCTGTTTGTAAATCTTGAAAACGGAATATATCCATCGTGTTGTAGACGTCCAATTATTATTCCAGGATGAATTTCCATTTTTCTTGCATAAAAACATATCCTATCATATGTGAAACCGTGCGGTCCACAATTTAAAAAAGCTTCATACTCATCCTGTGGTAATAAAACATCCCTAGCAAATTGGTCTGCTTCTTTTTCTAAATCCTCGCTAGTTTGAGATAGCGTTTTGTCGCTTATTATTACTTTTGTTTTTTTCTTTTGCAAAATGTGTCCTATCTCGTGGAATAACGAAAACCAAAAGATATCAGCATACATAGTTCTATCATTTATTGCTAATATAACTTTTTCATCGCACCACTTAACCGCCCCATTGACTCCGCAATTTTTTAATGAGGGTAATAAAACAAATGCGACTCCACACTCACAAAATATCTTCTCTAATTCAGGTAAGAATTTTTCTGGAGGCATTAAAGTCATTTTACGTATCCGTGGTATTGCATCACGTAATTTCTTCTCATTAAAGCTTTTCACATCTTTTTTGACACCAAAATTAAAAGCTGTTTGTAACCACACATTTGCATTTATTATATTTTTTTCTGTTACCGTTTGAACGGTTGTTCTAAAACTAGCTACTAAGTCTGGTTTTTTCAAAACAGACAAATCGCTTACTATAAGAAAAGAACAAAGACGCTGTATTTTTTCAACTACATTCTTTGCAGGTGGTAAAATTTTATGATTAACAAAATAGGTATAATCAATATTTTTAATTATATCTCTTTGCTCTTTAAGTTTTTCTGCTCTCTCAATTTCTAAAACTTTCAAATCATATGTTTTTTGCAAATTAATGAATGTTTCTGCACTTATTCCCAACATTACGGATATTCTATCTGCCAAATCATCAGACAAGGGAATTAATGCATTAACTAATTTACTGATAGTTTTAGCCGATACATCTAATCTCTTTGCAAACTCTTCTTGGCTCATTCCTAACTCTTCAATTATTTCTTCAATATAAAAACCAGGGTGAAACGCTATAATATTTTCATATTCTTTATTATTCATAATGATTAGTCACCTCCACCACTATTACAACTTTTGTACACTGTTTTAGTTTTTCTATATCTTTTTCTTTTTTCAGTGATTCTTCATTTTCATTTAGTGGCTCTATTATTAATCTAAATCCTAGCTTTCTGCCTAAATCTATAGCATATAGCCCTTGGAGTTTTCCTGAAAGTCCATGGAAATGAAATGCAGGGTTATTAACAATATCTGCAAAACTCTTTGCACTCTCAATAAAGTTTATTCTAGAAAGTAATAAAGTTGCAACATTGTCATTAAATTGTCGCTTAGCGTATGTCAAATCGGTACATTGTTTTTCCGTTTTATTATTCTTATATTTTATCTCCATTAAAGAGTTTTACACCCACCTTCCCGGATTTTCATATATATAATATCATGTTTTTTTATGTGTGTAAACAAAAATAATTACCAAAAAGGTAATATTTTTTACAACAAAATGTATAAACTTTGCCTTTCAATTTCCTTGTGTTCGAGGTCTTTTTCCGCCCATACTCCGCAACATCCCCACATCCCATCTCTCGCAAAGAAAAGCCTATAAAACACAAGGAAAAAGCGCAAATTTTCGTTTGAGATTCGGGCATTTTTAGGGAATTAGTTTGGGGATTTTGAGGTGTTGTGAAAATATTTATTTTGCTTTTGGGCAGGACTTTGTTCCTTGAAAGAAAACCTTGATTTTGTAGGAGTTTTGAGTTTTCCAGCCCTTCAAGTCCCGTCTCTCGCACCAAAAATGGGTTCACACATCAGTGTGGACTCATTTTTTTGTTGTCAGAAAATGGGTAGGGACTTGACCCCCCCTCGCCGAAGGCGAACACAATCGTTGCCGTTCTGACGGCAAAGCGTAGCGACGCCGTCAGGTCCCGTCTCTCGCACCAAAAACAGAGTTCACACAACCGTGTGGACTCTGTTTTTTCGTTATGATAAAAACGGGACTTGGACCCGAGAGGGTCTGAGCGTTAAGAAAACAGTCCGGTGGACTGTTTTTAGCGAGGAGCGGGAGGCGGGTACCGAAATCCGCAGGATTTGGGTCGCCGAGCGGATAGTATGCAAGGCGTAGCCGCCACAGACGGCCAGTCCCATCTCTCGCACCAAAAAAGAGCTTCGCAATAGCGAGGCTCTTTTTCTAATTCGCATATTATAAATTCAATTAAAGAAGAATTTCTCTTCCCTTTTCTGCTGACTCATATATTGCGCAGAGAATTTTGATCATATCAACACCCTGAGAAGGCTTGAAAACAGGTTCTACACCCTCGGTAAGAACGTCGATGAAATTGCGGATATTATGCTTGTGTCCATTTGAATCCATTTTACCTCTTGGTGCAATATCAAGAAGCTGACCATCTTCCTCGGTGAAGAACTCAACCTGGTTCTCTTTCCATTTAAGACCTGCCTTTGTACCACGGAGCTCCACAAATCTGTTTTCTTCCTTGATGTTTGATGCCCAACTGAATTCTATCTGAAGAACGGCACCATTATCAAAACGAATCATACCCATTGCAAGATCTTCAACGTCAAATGTACCTTCAGCATTAGCGTCTCCGAATTTGGAATTTACAGAGTCGCTTGTATCATTATCTGCAAATTTAGTATATGTATTTGCACTTACCGCAACAGGAGTTGGGTTGCCCATAAGCCACACTGCAAGGTCTATCATATGAACGCCAAGGTCAATAAGTGGTCCGCCACCTGACTGAGCCTTTGTTGTGAACCATCCGCCTTTGCCCGGGATACCTCTGCGTCTCTGCCAACCGCAACGGCCGCAATAGATTTCGCCCATTTTTCCGTCTTCAACAAATTTCTTTGCGTACTGTGATGCTGTAGCAAAACGGTTGTTTCTGATAACCATAAGCACCTTGCCTGCCTCGTCAGCGGCATTTTTCATTTTAAGAACCTCTGTAACGTCAATTGCATCAGGCTTTTCGCATAATACGTGCTTACCTGCCTTGAATGCATCAACAGCGATTATGGAATGAAGATAGTTTGGTGTGCAAATATCAACAGCGTCTATGCTCTCATCCTTTAAGAGCTCTTTATAATCTGTATATACCGCTGCATTTGGGTAGTATTTATCCCTTAGTGCAACTGCTCTCTCTTCAATAATATCGCAGAAGGCTACAACCTCTACTCTGTCGTCCTCATAATAATTCTCAACGTGGCATCCACGGCAGATACCACCATTACCGATAAGTGCAATTTTTAATTTTGACATATTCATTTCCTCCTATAGGTAAATAAATTTCCTGTTCTCATTATATCAAAGCGCAATTAAAAGTAAATATACAACTTGTAGCAATATTTGTTCTTCTTTTTGTGTAGTTACCACCGCAGTTGAAAAGATTATAAATGCTCCGTCTATAATGTTTTGCAAAAGGAACACTGTATTGTTTCGGTGCACCTATCGACAAACAGATTATTTTATGTTACACTTGAAAGGATAAAAATATTTACATATTCAGGAGCGGTTTTATGAAAAAATACACTCTCAATTTTGGTGAATTTAAGCAGTTCGATAAGGTTTTCCTTACTGCAGAAAAGGGCATTGACCCTGCGTCTGTAACATCTGTTGCTTTCTGCGG
This sequence comes from Clostridiaceae bacterium, assembly GCA_904501675.1. GTDB lineage: Bacteria > Bacillota > Clostridia > Oscillospirales > Acutalibacteraceae > DTU089. The sequence continues at coordinate 2,084 of CAJGCL010000072.1, read as the reverse complement.
TGAAGCTCTTTATATTGCAACTGTAAAAGGTACCTTTGAGTACAATAACGGTAACCTTAAAAAGCTTTCCTTCTCTGCCGAAAAATTCTTCGCTGCAGACGGCAAGCTTTATAGTGCAAACGGCAACAACCTTTACGCTATTAAAAACGGCAAAGCAAAGAAAATTGCAGAATTTGACTCCCCTGTTGTTGATATGTCTGTTGCCCTGGATAAATCCTTGTGGCTTATAACTGAAGATTCGCTTTTCCTTTCAGAAAATGACGAATTCAAAGCAGTTGTTGGTCTTCCATCAGAAACTGTTTGCGTTGCTGCTCTTGATAATAAAGCAAAATACGCTGAAACAGTTTACGTGGGCTCAACTGTTGAAGGTCTTTTATCTATGAAGGGCAAGCGCCGTCATTGGGCAGAGCTCCTTCCTGACAACACAGGCGTTATGAGCAGAAAAATCAATTGCCTTCAGATAGATGCGCTGGGTCATTTATGGGTAGGCTCAGACGAAGGTCTTAATATTTACGATGGTAGAAATTATTGGTTTAATGGCAATGATTTCTATTCAGTACCAAGTGGCTCTTTTAACGATATGTTCTTTGCTGCAGACGGAAAAAAATATTTTGCTACAAACACAGGTCTTATTACTCTCGTTGAGGGTAAAATCTCTTACTTCTCATATGGTGCCTGGCTTATGCACCCAACTGTAACAAAGCTTGCGGTTTCCGACAAAGGAACAATTGCCGCTGTTACACCAAGAGGTATCAGCATAATTACATCAAAATATATGACTCTTGCAGAAAAGGCAAAGCATTTTGATGACCTTACTGTAAAATATTTTACACGTAACGAAGGCTATCAGGTAGACAGACTTCTCCGCAAGTACGGTGATTTGGATTCAGGCTGGCTTCCAAACTCAGATAACGACGGCCTTTTCACAGGTCTTTATTGCGCAAGCCAGTGCTTCCGTTACGCTGTAACGAAGGATGAAGAGGCAAGAAAGAACGCTAAAAGAGCAGTTGAAGCTATGATTAAGCTTACCGAGGTTACAGGTAAATCAGGCTTCACCGCAAGAGCAACAAGATATAGCGATGACGAATATTTCGGAACAGGCAACCGTGAGGAATGGCACGTTTGCAAGGATAACCCTGACTGCGAATGGCTCGGAGAAACCTCCAGCGACGAAATGACAGGCCACTACTTTGCATACGGCGTGTATTACGACCTTGTTGCAGATAAAAAGGAAAAGAAGAAAATTGCAGAGGTTGTTAAGAAAATTACAGACCATATCATTGAAAACAACTTCCACCTTTGCGACGTTGACGGCGTACCAACAACATGGGCAAACTGGGAGCCTGACCTTCTTAACAACGATGATCGTTGGTATTTTGAAAGAGGTACAAACTCTCTTGAAATTCTTTCATTCCTTAAAACAACATACCATGTAACAGGTGATGAAAAGTATAATCAGGTTTTCGATATGCTCATTCAGAAGCATCACTACGCAATGAACTGTATGCAGTATAAGGTTGAGGATTTCCACATTGCTCATATTGATGACCAGCTTGATTTTACAAATATATATAACCTTATTATGTATACAGAGAATGAGGCTCAGAAGGAAATTTTCAAAATGGGTCTTACTCACCACTATGATTACGAAAAAATTGAGCGTGCGCCATTCTTCAATATTGTTTACGGCTCACTCACAAACAATGCTTGCGATATCGAGAATGCAGCAAAATCTCTTTCAGAAATAAATCTTGACCTTGTTGTTTGGCCAACCTACAACAGCTACCGCAAAGATATTGAAATTGACTATTCTCCTGAGGAGCTTGGCTGCGCACCTCAGCTTAAATACCCTGTTGAGTATAGCTCGCGCCTTATAGTTAACTACGACGGCAACCAGTTTGTTTGCGATTCAGGCGTTGAAGAGTTTATTGAAATCAACAAAAAATCTGCAAACCGCGCTGCTGCTCTTCCATGCACATCAGGCGCTAATGGTATGAGAACCGTTATGCCATATATTTACCTTCTCCCATACTGGATGGGTAGATACAACGGCCTTTTAGGTGATTAACATTAAAAATTAACTG
>CAJGCL010000071.1 GCA_904501675.1 Clostridiaceae bacterium | reverse complement strand
GTAACAGGGTTAAGATTTATCAGGGTGTAACCCTTGGCGCAAAAAGCTTTAAGGTTGATGAAAACGGCAATCCTGTTAAGAATATTAAACGTCATCCTGACATTGGAAATAACGTTGTTATTTACGCTAACGCCACAATTCTTGGCGGTGATACAAAAATTGGTGATAATTGTGTTATTGGCGGTAACACATGGCTTACAAGCTCTGTTGAAGAGGGTAAGACAATTTACTACTCTAATTAATTTGTCCAATAAAAAACCTCGGCTCATTATTAATGAGCCGAGGTTTACTTTTAATTTGATTTATGCGATTTTTTCTGCGTCTTTAATCTTAATCTTGCCTATGAAAGGAATTTTAAGGAAGCCATTGCATTTGCCGTCTTCAAATGTAAGCTCTACATCAATATCCTTGCCTGGAAGAAGAGATGTAGTAGCGTTTGCGTAGAATGTGTTGCCTTCTTCTCTTGTGTTTGAAAGCTTAAAATCAGGCATATCAAAATCTGCACCCTGAAGCTCGATTTCCATTTCGTATGCGTCGCCATCTTTTTCAAGCTCGAAGATTGCATCTCCCTTGAAGAACATGTTATTAATTTTTGCTTTGTATTTTCCTAAAGCTATCATATCTATTTCCTCCAAAATTATTTATTATTTAATTCCTGCTGCGTAGCGAAGAATTTCTGTTGCGTCTGTTGTTTTTATGCCTGCTACGCCATCAACGTTTGCGGTATTTAACTGTGCTTGGGTAACATTTGAAACAAGGTTTGCAACAATGCAAAGGGCAAAGCGTGCATCATAAACTGAGCGTGTGCCATCACCGTCTATGTCGCCTTTAAGGGTGAAGTTGTTGTTTGTGATAACAACGAATGTATCTGTACCTGTGAAAGTAGTACCTACAAAAGCTGCCTGAGGAGCTCTTGTTTTTTCAACTAAAGCGCCTGCACGAGATACATATACCTTTGTGGCGGTAGGTATTGTATTTGACGCAAGCCCATGGAACCTTACAACACACTCCTTTGAAAGCGTTTTTGCTACTCCGTTTTGTAAGAATGTAATCTGATATGCATTCATTGTATTGTATCTTACAGGAAGAAGAGCGGTATATGAACTGTTAGGCTTTATAGAAACCAAAAGGTCAATTTTATCATTCTTTGGGAAAACTCCTGCAGAGTCATAGAGAGTAATGTTGGAATCTATATCTGTTACACATCTTGTTTCTGCCTTGAGATATTTGGGCGGTAAGTGAAGAGTTTTGAGATAGGTTTCAGCATATGAACCCTTAACATAATATATTCCGTTTATGTAATAGTAGAACATATTATCAGCTGAATCGATACCGCCAAGCAAAGCCTGCTTACCAATATTTTTCAAAGAATATGGAAGATGTATGCTTTTAAGGCTATTGCAGTGTGCCAGCGCTCTGTAACCTAAAACCTGCAAATTATCGCTGAGTTTAAGAGTGCTGAGATTCCAACAGCTTTCAAAAGCGTTATCTCCTATTGAAAGCACGTTATTGTACATTTTTACAGATGTAAGATTGTAACATCTGTAAAAGGCAAGCTCGCTGATTGAAACAACGCTCTTCGGCACAGTAAAACTACCACTTCTGCCTGCCGGACATATAAGCAAGGCTGTCATATCCTTATTATAAAGCACACCATCAGAGCAGGTGTAGTATTTATTTGATGAAGAAATTGCAATTTCCTTCAACTTAAGGCTTGAATCAAATATACCGGGAGAAATATATTCAACAGAAGCAGGCAATTCTACATATTCCAGTGTTTGACTGTCGCCGAAAGATGAATATTCTAGGTAAGTAACAGGATACCCATCAATTTTATCTGGAATTGAAATTTTTTTGTCTTTACCATAGTAGTAAAATATAGCGATGCTTTCACGCCCGTTATCATTGATAATGTCGTAGTATAAGTCATCAGGTGATACTTTAACTACCTCGTCTGCAGCAGAAACCGAAAGCTCTTGTTTATTTGATGGAAAAAGAAAGCATCCGATTGTAAGTATAAGAGCAAGGAAAAAGCAAAGTATTTTTTTATTAAACAACAAATTCACCTCAATTGGTTACATATTATACTATTTTAATTATAGTACGGTTGTCATTGGAATTCAATTGGAATGTTTATACAAATAAAAACAAAATATTTTAGTAAAAAGACAAAAAGCAAAGCCACGAAGCAAGCTTCGTGGCTGAATTGCTTTTGTTAAACCTTAAGTTTAATCAGATAGCGCGGGTAACCTTACCGGAGCGCAAGCAGCGTGTGCAAGCATAAACTCTCTTTGGAGAGCCGTTAACGATAGCCTTAACTCTCTTTACATTTGGCTTCCAAGTTCTGTTTGAACGTCTGTGTGAGTGAGAAACCTTGATGCCGAAAGCAACTTCCTTGTTACAAAATTCACATTTTGCCATTGAGCTGCACCTCCTTATATTTTTTTATAAATTCGAATTTACGTCTAAACATAAGACAACGAAATGTATCATAACACCTTTTTAATGCAAATGCAAGCATTTTTTTTATAAATACCGTGTTTTTATGAACTTTTACATATTCAGAGGAAAAAATTCAAAAAATTTTTAGAAAATTGCTTGATTTTTCAAAAAACATCATATATAATACCACTTGTAACCGAACATTTGTACACTTTCAAAAGGAGTATTTACAATGATAGAAAAATCAGAAAAAAGCAAGGCGCTGGAAACAGCACTCTCTCAGATAGAAAAGAATTTCGGTAAAGGTGCTATTATGCGCCTTGGCGAAAATGCAGGTATGAATATTGAGGCAATCCCAACAGGAAGTATCGCTCTTGATGCTGCAACAGGTATAGGCGGACTTCCCAAGGGCAGAATTATTGAGGTTTACGGTCCTGAATCATCAGGTAAAACAACACTTGCTCTTCACGTTGTAGCTGAGGCTCAGAAAATGGGTGGCGAAGCAGCATTTATTGATGCTGAGCACGCTCTTGACCCTGTTTATGCGGCGGCTCTCGGCGTTGACATTGACTCTCTTCTTGTTTCTCAGCCAGATAATGGTGAGCAGGCTCTCGAAATTGCAGAATATCTTGCTCGTTCAGGCGCGCTTGATGTTATTGTTGTTGACTCCGTTGCGGCTCTTGTTCCAAAGGCGGAAATTGAGGGTGAAATGGGCGATTCTCATGTAGGTCTTCACGCTCGTCTTATGTCTCAGGCATTGAGAAAGCTTACAGGTGCAATCTCAAAATCAAATACAATGGTAATATTTATTAACCAGCTTCGTGAAAAGGTTGGCGTTATTTATGGTAACCCTGAGGTTACAACAGGCGGTCGCGCTCTTAAATTCTATTCTACAATAAGAATTGATGTTCGCAGAGTTGAACAGCTTAAGGGTGCAGGTAACGAGTTTATCGGTTCACGTACAAGAGCAAAAATCGTTAAAAACAAGGTTGCTCCACCATTCAAAGAAGCAGAATTTGATATTATGTATGGTGAAGGCATCTCAAAATATGGTGAAATTCTTGACCTTGCAGTTAAAATGGAGATTATCCGCAAGAGCGGTGCATGGTTTTACTATGGTGAGGAGCGTCTTGGTCAGGGTAGAGATAATGTTAAGGAATATATCAGAAATACTCCTGAATTCTGTGCGGAAATCGAGGCAAAGGTGCGCGAGAGTATAAAAAATATTATTTCTGCAAGAAACCCTGTTTCACGCAGAGAGCCTGAAATTATTGCTCCTGCTGCAGAACCTGTATCAAAAGAAAAAGCGAAAGCAAAGCTTGATATCGCTGTTGATGATGACGAATAATGAAAATAACATCTAAGGCTGGTAACGGCAATAAGGTACATATTTATATAGACGGTGAGTATACTCTTACTCTGTATGATGATTATTGGTATCGTTTAGGGTATGAGGAAAATCGCGAAATTTCAGAAGATGAGCTTGCTTCCTTGAAAGAGGAGGCAGGCTTTCGCTCTGCTTACGAAAAAGGTCTTCAACACCTTTCAATGCGTGCATATTCCCAAAAGGAATTGTATAATAAATTAAAGGTAAAATATGGTGAGGATGCCGCGGCTCGAGCTGTTGAGAAGATGCTTTATTACGGCTATCTCAATGATGAAGCATTTGCTATCAGTTATGCAAAACACCTTTTCGAAGTAAAAAAGTTTGATATAAGGCGAATTTCATACGAGTTGAAAATTAAGGGTGTCAGCACGGAAAATGTTGATAATGCGTTGAAAACTCTTGACAATGAGCCAATTCAGCGTATTATAGATATGATAGGGTCAAAATATCTCAAAAACCTTGAAAATGAGAAAGACCGCAAGCGAATTGTGAACCGTTTTGTGCGTATGGGCTACTCATATCACGATATAAAAGCGGCGTTCAGAGAATTCGATACAGAAATCTAAGAGGTGATTTTTTTTGGATAAAAAAGTGGGTATGATCAGCCTTGGTTGCCCCAAAAATCAGGTTGATGCTGAAATAATGCTTAAAAAGCTTGTAGATGCAGGCTATATTCTCGTTCAGGAAGCAGATAAGGCAGATGTTGTTATAGTAAATACTTGCGGTTTTATTGAAGATTCAAAAAAAGAATCAATAGATGCCATTTTAGAAATGGTTGATTTTAAAGAGGATGGTATTCTTAAGAAAATACTTGTTACAGGTTGTCTTGCTCAGCGCTATGCCGAGGAGCTCTTGAACGAAATCCCTGAAGTTGATGGCGTTATTGGTATAGGTGCTAATGAAGACATTGTTGAAGCATGTAACGCTCTCTTTGAAAGCGACGGGGCGTATTGCTCATTCCCCGACAAGGAAAAACTTCCTATTGATGGAGGCAGAATTCTTACTACACCTGAATATACTGCATACCTTAAAATTGCAGAGGGTTGCTCAAACTGTTGCACGTACTGCGCAATTCCTTCAATCCGCGGTGCGTTCAGAAGTAGAAAAATTGAAGATGTTATAGACGAAGCAAAAATGCTTTGCGATAAAGGAGTTAAGGAGATTATTCTTGTTGCTCAGGATACAACAAAATATGGTGAAGACCTTTATGGCGAGCTTAAATTACCTGAGCTTTTAGGTAAACTTAATAAAATAGAAAATCTTAAATGGATACGTCTTCTTTATTGCTATCCTGATAGAATTACAGATGAACTTATTGAGGCAATTGCCGTGAATGATAAGGTTTGTAATTATATTGATATTCCAATGCAACACGCAGACGGGAAAATTCTTAAAGCCATGAACAGATGTGGCGATAAAGAAAGTCTTCTTTCTCTTGTTGAAAAATTAAGAGCAAGAATTCCCGATATTATAATAAGAACAACATTTATTACAGGTTTCCCCGGTGAAACAGACGACGAATTTACAACTCTCTCAGAGTTTGTAAATGAAGCGAAGCTTGACAGAGTCGGATGCTTTGCTTATTCCCGTGAGGAAGGCACACCTGCATACGATTTACCCGATCAGGTAGATCGTCAGGTTGCTGTTGACAGAGCAGAAGCTATAATGAATCAGCAATTCCGAATTTCCGAGGAAAAGATGTCATCATATATAGGTAAAACAGTTGATGTTTTAATTGAAGGTTATGACCCATATACTGATAGTTACTATGGCAGAACATATATGGATGCTCCTGATATTGACAACAATGTTGTGCTTACCTCAGGTTACAGAATAGATGATGGCGATATTGTGCCTGTGGAATTTTTTGATATGGACGAATTTTCACTTATCGGAGAAGCAGTATGAAATCAATGAATTTACCAAATATACTGACTGTTGTAAGAATAATTCTTACACCTGTATATCTGGCTATATTTATCAGTAATATTCCGCATCACTTTTTGTGGGGATTTGTTCTTTTTTCTGTTGCTGCTTTTACAGATTTTCTTGATGGAAAATTAGCGAGGAAAAATAACATTGTAACAGTCTTTGGTCAGCTTGCAGACCCTGTTGCAGATAAAATTCTCACAACTGCTGCTCTTTTAGCGTTTATGCATTACGGGCTTTGCAATGTGTGGATAATTATGATAGTATTGTTAAGAGAATTTACAATAACATCATTCAGGCTTGTTGCTACGGCTCAGGGTATCGTTATTCCTGCGAATATTTACGGAAAGCTTAAAACAGTTTCCCAAATGGTGTTTTCTCTCGTTATAATGCTCCTTGCAGAGCTTGATTACTGCGGTGTTTTAGGAGAGAATTTTCCGCTTACCGTTGTATCAAACGCTCTATTGAGTGTTACTGCAGTGCTCTGTGTAATATCAGGCGTAATTTATGTTAAACAGTCAATTAAAATTATAGATTTTTCTAAATGAATCCTATGGAGGAAATATGAAGCTTTATAACTCACTTACAAGAAAAAAAGAAGATTTTAAGGAAAATGTACCGGGTAAGGTAAGTATGTATACCTGCGGTCCAACAGTGTACCATTTTGCCCATATAGGAAATCTCAGAAGCTATATTATGGAGGATATTCTCGAAAAATATCTTCGTTACAGCGGTTACGATGTTAAACGAGTTATGAATATCACCGACGTGGGCCACCTTTCAAGCGATGCCGATACAGGCGAGGATAAAATGGTTAAAGGTGCAAAGCGTGAAAATAAAACCGTTATGGATATCGCAAGGTTTTATACAGAAGCATTCTTTAAGGATTGTGAAAAGCTCAACATAAAAGTTCCTGACGTTGTAGAGCCTGCTACGAACTGTATCAAAGAATTTATTGATATGGTGCAGGGTCTTATTGAGAAGGATTACGCTTACCTTGCAGGCGGAAACGTTTATTTTGACACATCAAAGCTTGACGAATACTATGTTTTCAATAAGCACGATATTGATGAGCTTATGGTTGGTGTTCGAGAAGGTGTTGAAGAGGATACAAACAAGAGAAATAAAAACGACTTTGTTCTTTGGTTCACAAAATCAAAGTTCGAAGAACAAGCTCTTAAATGGGATTCTCCATGGGGCGTAGGCTATCCGGGTTGGCATATTGAATGCTCTGCAATAAGCCTTAAGCACCTTGGTGAGTATCTCGATATCCATTGCGGCGGTATTGATAACGCATTCCCTCACCATACAAATGAAATTGCTCAGAGTGAGGCTTTTGTTGGTCATAAGTGGTGTAACTTCTGGTTCCATGTTCTTCACCTTAATACAAACTCAGGTAAAATGAGTAAATCCAAGGGCGAATTCCTTACAGTTTCCCTTCTTGAAGAAAAGGGCTATAATCCTCTTGCATACCGCTTCTTCTGCTTGCAGTCCCATTACAGAAAACAGCTTGTTTTCTCATATGAGAACCTTGACGGTGCTGCAACTGCATACGAAAAACTTCTTAAGAAAATTGCAACTCTTAAAGTTAATGAAGCAGATGAGCTTGATAAAGCTGCGATAGAAAAGCTTCAGGGTAGCTTTAAGGATGCTCTTGATAACGATATAAATACATCTCTTGCTGTAACTGCGGTTTATGATGTACTTAAAGCAAATACAAACGACAAAACCAAACTCTGGCTTCTCAATGATTTTGATAAAGTTCTTTCTCTTGACCTTGTTGAAGGTGCAAAGAAATTAGATGAGCAGAAGAATGAGCCTCAGGGCGAAAAGGATGAGCTTTCAGCTTATGTTGAAGAGCAGATTGCTCTCAGAGCAGCTGCAAAGAAAGAGAAGAATTTTGCTGAGGCAGACAGAATCAGAAATGAGCTTCTCGAAAAGGGTATCAAGCTTCTTGATACTCGTGAAGGCACAACATGGTCTAAAGAATAAAAAATTGGAGTAGAATATGACAAGTAAAGAAAGAGCAAATTTAAGAGCTGAGGCTAATGGACTTGACCCTATTTTCCAGATAGGTAAAGAGGGGATTACAGATTCTGTTATAGCACAGCTTGAAGATACATTTAATACACGTGAGCTTTTCAAAATCAAGGTTCATCTTGAAACTGCGCCTGAAAGTCCAAAGGAATTGGCAACTAAAATTTCAGAGGCAACAGGTTGCGATATTATTCAGGTAATAGGCGGCACAATTGTTGTTTTCAGAATTAACCTTATTCTTCGTCAAAAAGAGGCGGAGAAGAAGAAACGCCAGAAGGAAAAAGCTCGCAGGGAAGCAATTGAAAGGCGTACAGAAAGAAAAAGGCAGAAATATAGCAGGTAATATAAATGGAAGAAATTATTACTATTGAAGAAAAAGTTAAAAAGAAAAAAGCTCCGTTTATTGCAGGGCTTTTGATAATTGCCCTTGCAATTGTGGGTATTGTTAATATTGTGGGCTTCGTCGCAGATAAATTCTCCCCTGAAAAAGAGGAAGAGGCTCAGCTTCAGGCGTATGCGGATTTTCTTACCTGGGTTGTTGGTGTTGACCCTGCATCCTTTTCAGATATTACATCTGCTAATAAGGATGATCTAAGAAATATTGCTATATGCTCTCTTATGAATGACGAAGTAACAACAAGCTCATATAATGTTACTGAAAAAGGTCTTGTTGTTCCTGCTGCTGATGTGGAAAACTATTATTATTCTATGTTCGGTACAGAGAACGCAATCGTTCACGCAAGCGTTGTGGGTTACGGCTATGAGTTTGTTTACGATGCAACAAACGCAGTGTACTATGTTCCGCTTACAGGTGTAACTCCACCATTTTCGGTTAGAGTAGAGTCTGCAAAGGTTACAGGCGACTTTATTCAGTTAAGAGTAGGTTACGTAGGAACGAGCAACGTTGAGGTCGATTCTCGGGGTAATCTTCAGGCAGCACAACCTGATAAATATTCCGACATTACATTAAAGAAAACAGAAACAGGATACAACCTTATTTCTCTTATGGCTGTAACTGTTGGTGAATACAACTAACAAAGCACCTGCATTGCGCAGGTGTTTTGATTTTATTGTATATCTTTACTAAAAAAAATATCGGCAAAATATGGCTTTTTTCCATAAAAACTATGGAAATATTGAAATTTATGTGCTACAATAATCGGTGGTTAAATATACCCAAATAAGTATTTAAATTTTTTGGAGGTAAATTATGAGCAAAAAGTTTGTTTATTTGTTCAAAGAAGGCGACGCTTCAATGCGTGAGCTTCTTGGCGGTAAGGGCGCTAACCTTGCTGAGATGACAAAAATCGGTCTTCCAGTTCCTCAGGGCTTCACAATTTCAACAGAAGCTTGTACTCAGTACTATGAGGATGGCAGAAAGATCAACGATGATATCCAGGCAGAAATCATGGAATACATCATCAAGATGGAAGAAATCACAGGTAAGAAGTTCGGCGACCTTGAGAATCCTCTTCTTGTTTCTGTTCGTTCAGGTGCTCGTGCATCAATGCCAGGTATGATGGATACAATCCTTAACCTTGGTCTTAACGAAGAAGTTGTTAACGTTATGGCTGAAAAGTCAGGCAACGCTCGTTGGGCATGGGACTGCTACAGAAGATTCATTCAGATGTACTCCGACGTTGTTATGGAAGTTGGTAAGAAGTACTTCGAAGAGCTCATCGACAAGATGAAAGAAGAGAAGGGCGTTACTCAGGACGTTGATCTTACAGCTGACGACCTTAAAGAACTTGCAACTCAGTTCAAAGCAGAATATAAAGCAAAAATCGGTGCAGACTTCCCATCAGATCCAAAAGTACAGCTTATGGGTGCTGTTGAAGCTGTTTTCCGTTCATGGGACAACCCACGTGCAAACGTTTACCGTCGTGACAACGATATCCCTTATTCATGGGGTACAGCTGTTAACGTACAGATGATGGCTTTCGGTAACATGGGCGACAACTGCGGTACAGGTGTTGCTTTCACTCGTGACCCAGCTACAGGTGAAAAGGGCCTTATGGGTGAGTTCCTTACAAACGCACAGGGTGAAGACGTTGTTGCTGGTGTTAGAACTCCAATGCCTATCGCTGAAATGGCTCAGAAGTTCCCTGCAGCATTCGAAGAATTCAACAAGGTTTGTGCAATTCTTGAAGACCACTACAGAGATATGCAGGATATGGAATTTACTGTTGAAGACGGTAAGCTTTATATGCTTCAGACAAGAAACGGTAAGAGAACAGCTAAAGCTGCTCTTAAGATCGCTTGCGACCTCGTTGACGAAGGTATGATCGATGAGAAGCAGGCCGTTTCCATGATCGATCCCCGTAACCTGGACACCCTGCTCCATCCCCAGTTCGACACTGCTGCTCTGAAGAAGGCTGTTCCCGCCGGCCGTGGTCTGGGTGCTTCCCCCGGTGCCGCCTGCGGTAAGGT